>JAUHYO010000289.1 GCA_030426325.1 Gammaproteobacteria bacterium
TGTTGTCATGAAGGTGCGGCACTTGCGTGAATTGCTGACCAGCATCATCGAGGATCGCAAATCAGGACACCAAGCCGAGTCAATCGATTTTCTCTCAATTTACCTTGGCGCCGTCGACAAGGACGGTAAAGGATTTACCAACGGTGAATTGCTGGACGAGCTGATGACATTAATTGTCGCGGGATTCGAAACGTCGGCCAACACACTGAACTGGGTCTGGTATCTCATGGCCAGCCATCCGGATATTGAGGCACGGATTATCGAGGAGGCGGAACGCCTGCTGCCCGACCTGGAATCGGTCAACAGCGAATCCCTGATGGCAATGGAATACACACAGCAAGTACTGGAGGAGACGCTGCGTCTTTATCCCCCGGTCTGGCTGTTTACGCGACGGGCCCACGAGGACGATGAGCTCGCCGACTATGATGTCCCACCGGGTACCGATATATATCTGTCACCCTTCATTTTGCAGCGCAGCGAACATTTTTGGCCGGATCCGGACCGCTTCGATCCCGAACGCTTCAACGCAAATGACAGTAACAAGAAAGACCGGCCGTTCTTCCCTTTCTCACTGGGACCCAGGCGCTGTGTCGGCGAATATTTTTCGTTCATGGAAATGAAGGTTCATCTGGGGCTTCTGTTGCCGAAATTTCGCATGCAGCGAGTCGATGAAACCAGACCCGAGCTCGAACTTGGCATAAACTTGCGCTCAGCCGATGACATCTTGATGAAACCAGAACGACGATAGGGAATCGATGCAGCTTTACTCAACTCTGACAGACTTGTTGCGCGACGCGCGTGACAAGGACCGCGAAATTCGCTTCATTGACGGCGAAAATGACGAGAGCATCGTCAGCTTCCAGGCGCTTTGGGATCGCGCCCGCGCGTTGCTGGGCTCCTTACAGGCACGTGGGATGAAGGCGGGCGACGAACTGATTATTTTCAGCAAGTCGAATGAAAGCTTTGTTGTCGCATTCTGGGCGGCCGTTCTCGGTGGCATTGTGCCGGTCCCGGTCGCTGTCGGGATCAGTGATGAGCATCGCCTCAAACTGTTCCGGATTCTGTCGCAACTGGACAGGGCAACCTTGTTTACCGAGTCCGATCTGCTCGAACGCCTGCTGGAGTTTTCCAAAGCGCAGGGACGCAGCGATATTACCGACCTGCTGGAGACCCGGACCGCGCTGATCTCGGATATCGAGTCCGCCGCCGAAGGCGTTGTACATCCGTCAACGGCGGATGACATCGCGTTCATCCAGTATTCCTCCGGATCAACCAGCGACCCCAAAGGCGTCGTGCTGACGCATCGCAACCTCTGTACGAACATCCGTGCAATCGTTGAAGCCTGCGGCTGGAACGAAGACGACCAGAGTCTGAGCTGGATGCCGTTGACGCACGACATGGGCCTTATCGGCTACCACCTCAGTGTGTTGGGTGTCGGGATGAACCATGCGGTGATGGATACCAATGTATTCGTCCGGCGCCCGCTGCTGTGGATGAGCAAGGCGAACGAGTTGCGTGCGACCCAGCTATGCTCGCCAAACTTCGGTTACAAGCATTTTCTGAAACTTTTTCAGCGCAAGGGCATGGACGATCTCGACCTGTCCTGTGTCAAGCTGATTCTGAACGGCGCAGAGCCGATTTCATGGGATTTGTGTGAGGAATTCCTGGACGCGCTGGCGCCACACGGTCTGCGACGCACGGCGATGTTTCCCGTGTACGGCCTTGCCGAAGCGACCGTGGGCGTATCGATTCCCGAGCCCGGTACGGCTTACTCGCGAATAACAGTGGACCGGCACAGCCTCAGAGTGGGCGATGAGTATCGCGAGGTACCGCCAGGCGACCCGGATGCGGTCAGCTTTGTTCGCGTCGGCAATGCCATTCGGGACGTGAGTATTCGCGTTGTCGATGACAACGATCAGCCGCTTCCGGCCCGGCGGATCGGCAATATTCAATTGCACGGCGGCAGCGTCACCGAACGCGTCTACGGCGACGACGAGGCGACCCGTGATTTGTTTACCGAAGACGGCTGGCTGCGCACCGGCGATTGCGGCGTGTTTGTCGACGAACAGCTGGCCATTACCGGCCGGCAAAAAGACATCATCATCGTCAATGGGCAGAACTACTACCCGCATGACATTGAGGAAATCGTTGCACGCCTGGACGGGCTTGATCTGAACAAGGTTGTGGTTGCCGGTGCGACACCGAAGGGCGGGCAGACGGAAGAGCTGATCGCATTTATATTGCATCGGCAGTCAGCCGCGGAGTTTCAGCCTATGATTGCGGCCGTGCGCGACCTGATCGGTGAGCAAACGGGTCTCGAGGTTGACCAGGTTATTCCGGTCGCACGAATTCCAAAGACGACCAGCGGTAAAGTGCAACGGGCCAAGCTGTTGCAGTCCTATTTCGACGGTGAATTTGACGACGTCATCGCCGAGCTGCGTCCGACGGAAACTATTGAGGCAGAAGAGGACGGCGATCCGCTGGTTGCCGAGCTCGTTTCAATCTGCCGTGAATTCTCAAAAGATCGCAAGGTCGGCCCGGACGACAACCTGTTCGAAGTTGGCGTGAGTTCGCTGACGTTGACCGAAATTGTACTGGCGATCGACGAAAAACATCCCGGCAAACTGGATATCAGTGACCTGTTCGATTACCCGACCCTCCGGGAGATCGCCGCTTTCATGAAAGGAAAATCATGACTTACGCACGCATTGCTGGCATCGGCAGCTTCCTGCCCGAAAAGGTCGTATCAAACAAAGACCTCGAAAAGACCATGGATACGTCCGATGAATGGATACGCGAGCGCACCGGCATCAAGCGCCGACATGTCGTCGTTGACGGTGAAACCACATCATCAATCGGCCTCATCGCCGCACAACGGGCGATGGCGGATGCCGGACTGGGTCCGGAAGACATCGATTTGATCGTTGTTGGAACCGCGACTCCGGACAAGGTGTTCCCGTCGACCGCCTGCATTATCCAGCGGCAGCTCGGTGTCAGGGGTTCGCCGGCCTTCGATGTGCACGCAGCGTGCAGTGGCTTTGTCTACGGCCTGGACCTGGCGAATCGCTACATCGTAACGGGCGGTGCGAAGACAGCGCTGGTCATTGGCTCTGAAACCCTGTCTCGGATCACGAACTGGGAGGATCGGGGCACCGCCGTGCTGTTCGGTGACGGTGCTGGTGCCGTCGTCCTCACGGCCAGCGAGGAGCCCGGTATCCTCGCGACACATATTCACGCTGATGGCGAGTACGAGGAGCTCCTGCATGTGCCGAGCGGCGTTTCAGTGGGGTATGACGAAACGCGGGCAGGGCGCGCGTTCATCGAGATGAACGGTAACGCGGTGTTCAAACGCGCCGTTGCAACCTTCGACAATATCGCACGCGAGACGATCGCGGATCTCGACGGCCATATCGACAATGTCGACTGGTTTATCCCGCACCAGGCCAACATGCGGATAATCAAGGCCGCAGCGAAGAAGCTGGGTCTGCCGATGGATCGGGTGATAGCGACCGTTGACGAGCATGCCAATACTTCAGGCGCCTCCATTCCCCTGGCGCTGGACCAGGCCGTTCGGGACGGTCGAATCAAGCGCGGCGATATGCTGATGTTCGCTGCCTTCGGCGCCGGCTTTACCTGGGGTTCTGCGATGCTGAAATATTGAGGAACTGATCAATTTTTATATAAAGTAAGTTCTTATAAAGAACCCAGAAGACACTGTTTTATAATAGAAAAACAATATCCAAGAATTGCTGATAGACTGTGCGCAGCCGCACAAAGATGCGGTGTACAAGAAACAGAAAACAAAATAATAAAAGCAATAAGGGGAAATTCATGGGTGTTGGAAAAATCATTCAGATCGTTGGTGTGGTGATTGCGCTGGTTGCAGGTGTTATGGGAGGCTTCCCACAAAGTGCATTGGTTATTGCGGTCGTCGGTGCAGTCGGTGGCTGGTTCATTGCCGATGAGGACCGGATGCGCTTCCTGATTGCGACGATCGCACTGGGCGTGGTCAGCGGCGCGCTGGGGTCGATTCCAGGCGTCGGTCAGTACATTTCAGCGGCCCTTGGAT
>JAUHYO010000013.1 GCA_030426325.1 Gammaproteobacteria bacterium
ACTGGCTTTCGGCAGCGGCTTCGCCCAGAACGAACTGCGCAACACCTTTTTTAAAGATGCGGACGCGGCGAAACTCGCGGCAGACGCTGTCAATGCGGAGCTGTACGCGCCGAGGAACTATGAAGACGGCATGCGTGAGTACCGGAACGCAGAATCATCACTGGAGCGTGGCCGCAATATCGAGTCTGTTCGCTCGGACGCGGCGGATGCGACCCGGTATTTTCGTGCTGCAGCGGACGCGGCAAAACTGGCACAGACTGCCCTCGCCCAGGCGATCAAAAGCCGACAGGATGGTGCGAATGCACAGGCACCCAAACTGTCACCGGATCTCTGGGACCAGGCACAACAGAAATTTATTCGCGCCATCCAGTTGATGGAACGGGGCGACCTCAAGAATGCGAAACGACGCGAAGTCGAGGCGACCCAGTTGTATCGTGAGGCGGAACTGGTTGCGATCAAGGCACAGTACCTGAGTGAAACGCGCCGGCTGCTGGCCGATGCAGACCGGGCACGGGTTGGCAAATATGCACCGATCACGCTGGGCAAGGCAAAGCAGTTGCTCGCCGATGCCGATCGTGAACTGAACGAGAATCGCTACGACACCGACTTGCCACGCAGCCTTGCGATTCAGGCCAATTACGAGGCGAAACACGCACTGTATCTGTCCGAACTCGTGCGGCGTGAACGCGACAAGGAAATCAGTGTTGAGCAGCTGGTGCTCAACTGGGAACAGCCGCTTCGAGCTATCGCGGGCGTTGCCGACATTGTTCCGGACATGCAGGAAGGGCCCAACCGCCTGACCGATGAACTGATTACCTACTTCGAGAATCAGGCAAACGAATTGCAGGCACTGCAGCAGGAAAATGCAGAGAACAAGGTTCGCCTGGCCGATCTGGAAGAAGAGTTAAGCGCTCTAGATGAACGCCTTGGCGGCGCCACGGCGGAACGCGCCGCGCTGGTGCAACGCCTGGAGGCGCAGGCACGCGTCAAAGAGCAGTTCGAAAAAGTTGACAAGATGTTCACCCAGGCCGAAGCCCGCGTATTCCGCGAAGGTGACACGGTTATTCTGCGCCTTGTAGGGCTGAGTTTTGACAGTGGCGCATCGCAGATCAAACCTGAGAACTTCGAGCTTCTCGCCAAGGTTGAAAAAGCGATCGATGTCTTTCCGCGCAGCGAACTGATCATCGAAGGACATACGGACTCGCACGGCGGCGATGACCTGAACCAGGCACTCTCGCAAAAGCGAGCCGAGTCGGTTCAGCAGTACATGATTAACGCCATGCGAATTCCGACCTACCGCCTGATCGCCACGGGATACGGAGAAACGCGTCCGGTCGCAAGCAATGAGACCGAGGCGGGACGTGCCCGAAACCGCCGAATCGATATCGTAATCAAGCCGAACCTCGAACCAGTCGGCTAAACACGCCCGGGTAAATCTTCGACATGACCGCGCCACCATTCAGCGATGGTGTGCGCGGTTTTTTCGTTGGCGAGGTAGCCGTATTCGGAATGCACGTTCAACTCGCCGTCCAGGCGAAAATAGTTGAGTACGTAATCGTCATCGATTTCACTCACAAGGCCCAAGGTCACCATGTCACCGAAATCGTTCGCCAATACGGGATCGATCGCTGTCATATCGCCGACAGCCGCCAGGTTCTTCCAGCGTCGAATGTTTGCGGGATAGCGCTCCTTGCCGATCCGGTCCTGACCCCTCAAAGATTTTTGAACAAAGCGCTGGCCAAGCGGGCTCCCCATCGTCAGGAATAAATCCACCTGCACCGGGTTTCCCTGCTCGTGACTGAGCTCCCACAGAGTGTCATACGCTATGACTGAACCCATGCTGTGGCCGATCAATAGAATGGGGCGCCCGGCGCCGGCCGCAGCGAGCAGTGGAACTTTGACGAGACTGCGAACCCGGTCGGCAATCCCGTTCTTGTTGCGCTCATAGCGCAACAGGTCGCGAAGGTGAACCGCCATGCGTTCGGTTGCAAGGTGCGGGATCAGGAACGGCAACATATCGCCGAGCGTATAGATCCAGCGTGTCAGCCGTCGCGTCCACCGTGTAGCCTCTGCAATGTCGTTCGCGTTTGCCACTTCCTGTTCGATAACCGCATCAATAGCGGCCTTATCGAGTGCGATGTCGCGATGTTCGCCATAGAAATCGAAGGTCCAGGACGCAATGTCGACATTGCCGGTCGACCTGGAAATGTCCTCAGCGACCGGCCGGTCGACTCGCTGCAGTCCGGCCAGCATGCAACGCGCCAACGCGTCGCGGTGAATCTGTGGCGCGGGCTTCGGCAGCAAACCCGGGATGTAAAGAATGAGCGGACGACGATTGTTCAAGGCTTGAGTTCCAGTCGTCCCGGCAATTCACCGATGTGCGCCACTTCGATATCGGGCGTTGCAAACTGTTCTGGCCAGCGGCTGGCTGTGCGATTGACCCACACCGTCCGCAATCCCGCGTTACGAGCGCCATCGACGTCGTACACGGGGTGATCACCGACGTGCAGGGTTTGCTGGTGGTTCGCGCCGCCAACCTTGACGGCCAGTTCAAATACCTGGCGCGCGGGTTTTGCAGCGCCCGCTTTCGCAGCGGTCACGACATCGTGAAAAAGATGTGCGATACCAATCGTGTCGAGATTGGCATTGCCGTTTGTCACAGCGATCAGCTTGTAGCGGTCGCGCAGTGCCTCCAGTGTCGGTATGACCTCAGGGAACAACTCGACGTCGTTTCTGACGGCATCAAAAACGCCGAAAGCATCGTCTATAAAACTATCTCCGTACCCGGCAGCAGCACCGACGCGCGCCAACACGGTGCGGCGCAGGAATGTCAGGTCGTGCGCACGGTCGTCAAACTCGGCGACGACCCGGGACCGTACATCGCGCAGATCACCCGGCTGGTACAACTCAGTGATACGCGGGTAGTTTTCGCCAAGCCAGTCATACAGCGCCTGCTCCGCACGCTTGATGACCGGATGAATTTCCCAGAGCGTGTCGTCAAGATCGAGCGTAATAGTGCGGATTTCGTTCAAGGTTGCTGTCATCGTTGGTTTCAACGACCATTGTGAATTCAAACCGGACACGAGTCCAACGCGGAGTCAGATCATGAAGTACCTGCATACAATGGTTCGCGTCAGCGACCTCGACGCCTCTCTGAACTTTTACTGCGAGCTGCTGGGCCTCAGGGAGTTGCGGCGAAAGGAAATTGAATCGGGTCGATTTACACTGGTTTTCCTGGCGGCGCCTGGGGATGACGACGCGCAAGTCGAGCTGACCTATAACTGGGACCCGGAAGAATACGGTGAGGGACGCAACTTCGGCCATCTCGCCTACCAGGTGGATGACATTTACGCACTCTGCCAAAAGCTCAAGGACGCCGGCGTTACCATCAACCGTCCTCCACGGGACGGTCACATGGCGTTTGTTCGCTCACCGGACAACATTTCAATTGAGTTATTGCAAAAAGGCGAGCCTTTGCCGCCGGCGGAGCCTTGGGCATCGATGCCAAGCGTGGGGCACTGGTGAAAACAACGTAATGGGTTATCCCCGCGAGGCATAAATGAATTCGTACCGGTACGCAGCTTACGGCTCAAATTTGCATCCCGCACGTTTGAGCAAACGCGTGCCATCGGCGAGGTTGCTCGGAACCGGCTTTTTGCCCGGGTTTAGCCTCCGGTTTCACAAACTAAGCGACGTTGATGGCACCGGGAAGTGCAATATTGTTGCCGGTGGACCCGGTGTTTATCTCGCTATTTTCGACATAGCAACCTCGGAACGAAACCATCTCGATCAAATCGAGGGCCCCGGCTATGAACGACAGGAAATTGACGTAGACGAATTCGGTGTCTGCTCAACGTATCTCGCAGCCAGCGCTTCAATCGTCGACGCGCTGCAGCCGGCTGACTGGTATAAGGAATACGTCGTTCGGGGTGCGCGGTTTCATGCATTTCCAGGCCAGTATTTATTGTCGCTTGAGAACCAGTCGTCCGTAGCAGACCCGGACAGCGAACGATCCTGCCGAGAATGGCAATGGGTCAACGAGCTTCCAAGTGGCTGACGTCGATTATTATCAGGCAATTAAGGTGGCAGTCACCCTAATTCCAAAGTTAGGGTGACTGCCACCCGAACTTTTCTTCAGGGGTTCGGTGGCATAAGTGGCGGTAGCGGACTGTCGAAATCGAGATCATTCCTTTCGTCAAGGACCTTGATCGATCGCAGCGCCTTGCTGAGCCCGGCACCGTTCCAGTCACTGTCGCCCTGGCCGTAGCTGGTCGCTGACAACATACGCAGTTCGTCACTTAATGGCGCCTCCACCCGTGCGGCGATTTCGCCAATACTTCGCGGCGCGTTGTCCGGCCATTGCAGCCGCCCCCAGTCAATCAAGGCCGCGCGAACGCGCGCTTTGTCGTTTGCCGTCGCCGCCTTTCGCGCCGCTTTGATGAACTTCGCCTGTTGTTTGTAGACCGGCGGTGCTTCCGGATCGCGGTGCTCTTCGACACGTTCACGCGATGACCACCACCACGCCAGCAAGGTCAATAGCCACACTCCACCTAAGAGTTGACTGACCAGTTTCCAGAAATCGTTCGTCACATAGACGACTTCCGGCTCGGCGTCTTTGACCGGCGCTGCTGCAGGCTCCGGTTCGACAGGTGGCGGCAGGGCTGCGGCAGCCGGCGCCGCAACGTCAATCGTCCGGCCGGGCAGTGACGCAACGCGCCATTCATTCGCTTCGATATCGAACCACGGCACCTTGACCTCGGGGACCTTGATCGATCCACCCCGCGTTCCGATCATCGCGTATTGATCGCGGCGTATGCCGCGAATGCCCTCCGCCTCAAATACGCGGCTCAAGTCGGGCCGATCGGCATAAACATTCATGCCATCGATCGCGGGCGGGTCAATCGCCGGGATCTGCGTTTCAATTTGTCCAAGCGCGCTAATGGTCACCTTGCGCGTCACCGGCTCACCGGCGGCCAGCCGATCCGGTTCGCGCGACCACTCTTCGCTCAAGTGAACGTCACGGGCGGGGAGCCAATCGGCATCAGGGTAGTCGGCTGGCGGTGCCGGGATTGGCAGGACCTTGATCGTATGGCCTTCGGACTCGAAAACCTTTCGACCGGTAATGCGCCCATCACGCAGGACTCGCGCTTCGAAACGCGCTGGCGAAATTGAAAACTCACCACTGGCCTGTGGGTAGATTGCCAGCACGCGTTCGAGCACATTGTAGGCTCGGCCGTTGAGGATGGCCTCGTAGCTGCGTTCATCACCGGCGCGCTCATACAGCACTTCCGCGCCCGTAAACACCGGGTCGCGGCGACCTTCCTGGCGCGTCGCAACGGCGCGATACACTTTGTAGCGATACAGTATCTGCGACTGGACGTAGGCTTCGGTCTGGTCAACTTCGCTGGTGATAAAGACGTCGGCCTCGCCCGGCGGTGCATTGGTCGGCTCATTAATCACAATAGAAATTGGCGCGCTCTTTTCGTTGCCGACCGGAATTGCCGGAATCTCCTGCCTGCCCGTCGACTTCGCCATCAATGCAACGCTCCAGGTCCGGCTGCGACTGATCGTGCCGTTGATAATCGAGGTGTTGCTCAACTGGCTTAGCTGGCCACGGTAAAAGTTTTCATCCAGCACGCTGAAATCCGGCTCCATGTCGATATTGGTATCGACCGTGAGCTCCAGAACAAATGACTCGTTGAGATCGACGGACGGTCGATCCACTCGAGCCCGCACTTCAGCCGACGCGCTGGCCACAATCAGCAGCACACTAAAGAGGGCGAAAATAACTTGTCGCAAGATGCTGTGACTTCGGCTTACCACGGTTGTACCTCGTTGTCTGGCCACACATTGTTGCCGTCCTGGTCAACGCCGGAACGTTGATACTGATAGCGAAACTTACGGCGCAACAGGCCACCCGGATCATCCGGTATCCGACGCAGCCATTGTTCCATCGCCTGCTCCTGCTCCTGTTGCTCACGGAGTTCGGCGAGTTCGGCTTCCGATAACTGCTGCGGCTTCTCACCCGCCTCCGCCTCCTCGGCGGCGCGCTGCAGCTCCTCCTGCAGCGCCTGCATGTCTTCCTCGCTCATCTCTTCGCCCGTGTTTTCAGACTCGCCTTCCCTCGGCTCGCCATCGGCTTGTGACTCGCCTTCCTGCCCCTGCTGATCCTGCTCTGCATCGGAGTCTGACTGCTCGCCTTCGCCGCCCGGGTTTTCTGTGGACTGCTGATCGTCCCCTTCGTTCTGCTGTTCCTGTTCCTGTTGCTTCTTCAGTTCCTTGACGAGTTCGAGGTTGTACTTTGCATCTTCGTCATCCGGGTCCAGCAGCAGTGTCTTCTCATACGCATCGATGGCCGAATCCAGCTTGCCCTGGTAGGCCATCGCGTTGCCCAGGTTGTACAGGCTTCTCGCGTCGCCGCCTCTCGCGAAGCCTTCGGCGCTTTCTGCATAATTTTCTGCGCGAAACTTGGCAACAGCACGCCACTCAGGATCCTCGAACAAATCAGCCGCCGCGGCCGCTTCCCCGTCCTCAAGTTTTCGCATGGCTTGCTGATCTTTGTTCAACCACAGGTCTTTCCACCCGGCTGCCTGCGCCTGCTGTGGCAACGGCAATAAAACCAACAACACCACAAGGACCCAGCCGCGCCGAAAGGCAAGCGCTGCCAGCGGCAACAACAGCAACAGCAACCACGGGCCTTCCTCACGCCAATGATCCGTGGCGACGGCATCATCGCCGGCCGCTTTACTGACATTGGCGACCTCACCGCTAAGGAGGATATCGAGATCGCTATTGTCGGGCGTCAATTGCGAATAGCGTCCGCCCCCGATTCCGGCCAGTGACCGCAGGCTGCTGTCCTCCAGGCGAGGTACGGCGATTTGGCCTCGATTGTCGGTAACAAAACCGCCCGTTGTACGCGGAATTGGCGCACCTTCTTTGGTGCCGACGCCAAGTACCGACAAGGTGTAGCCCGCGGACTTGAGCTCGCGGGCAGCCGCGTCCGCCGCCGGAGACGATCCCCCGTCTGTGATCAGCAGCACCTCGCCGTAACCAACGCCGGCCTGGTCGAGCAGTTGACGCCCCTTCTCAATGGCGACTTCCGGGTAGCTACCTCGACTTGGCATGATATCGGTCGTCAGGCTGTTGACGAGCGCCGCGATCGTATCGGTATCGGTGGTGAGCGGTGTAACAGTAAACGCATTGGCCGAGTACACGATCAACGCTGTTTGCCCGCTCTTGCGGCGCTCCAGCATGTCCAGGATTTTTAGCTTCGCGCGCGTCAGGCGACTGGGTGCAACATCCTCTGCATCCATCGATCGCGACAAATCCAGTGCAACGACCATGGCCTGCTCGGCGCGAAACACCGGTTGCTCAATGCGTTCCCATGCCGGTCCGGCCAGCGACAATGCAGCTATTACGCCTGCAAAACCGAGCAACCACCAGCGGTAGTCTTTGCCGCGCCCCGGATCGCGCGACAGAACAAACGGCATCAATGCCGGATCGATGACGGATTCCCAGTTGCCAGCACCCAGCTTGCCGCGCGCGAGCAAGAATGCGATCGCGACGACAACCGGGACAGCGAATAGCCAGTCCGGACGCAACCAGTGAAAGTCAGCTGGCACTGGTCTGCACCTCCGCTGTTCGGCGCACGGTGAGGCGTTGCAATAGGCTCAACAAACTCATGAAAATCACCAGAAAAAACGATGCCGCCAGTGGGTAATAGTAATAAGACTTGATCGGTCGAAATCCAGACTCCGGTTCCTCGACCGGCTCCAACTCATCTACGAGTTTGTAAATGTCCTGCAGCGTTGCCGTATCCGTTGCCCGGAAATAACGCCCACCGGTCAGCTGCGCAATCTGCGTCAGCGTGCCCTCGTCGAGATCCGCGGACGGATTGATCTGGCGTCGTCCACCAATCAGCGACGCCACTTCCAGTTGTTCTGCACCAATTCCGATTGTGTAGATTCGCAGGCCGACCTGCTGCGCGAGTTGAGCGGCCTTGAGCGGATGCACTTCACCGGCTGTATTCGCACCGTCCGTGAGCAGGACCAGCACCTGTTCGCCGTCGCTTCCTGCCTGCTCATGCACACGTCGAACCGCAAGTGTGATCGCATCACCGATCGCGGTTTTTTCACCGGCGAGCCCGATGAACGCCTCCATCAGGAGGATGTTTACCGTGGTGCGGTCCTGCGTCAACGGAACCTGCAGGTAGGCACGTTCGCCGAACAGGATCAGACCGATTCGATCACCTTCGCGGCGTTCAATAAAATCGCTGGCAACCGCCTTGGTCGCGGTCAGCCGATCGACACGCCGGCCCGCCAGCTCGAAATCCTTCTGGTCCATGCTGCCGGAGAGATCGACGGCAAGCATCAGATTGCGGCCGGCGACCGGTACCTCAAGTTCTTCGCCAATGCGTTCGGGTCTCGCCGCCGAGACGACGAGTAAAACCCAGGCGAGCGCCGCAACCCAGAACCGCCAGTTCAATAACTGTTCCGTGCCCGATCGGTCTTTAAGCGTGGCGAAGCTATCGACGCTTGGGACACGCAACCCGGCCTGGGACAGGCCTTTCGCTTCAGGAACGAAATAACGCACCAGAAACGGCAACGGCAATGCCAGCAGCGCCCATGGCCAGGCGAGCGACCACATCAGTGTCTCCCCCCGACCGGTGTGGACAGGCGCATTCGCACCGCCGACAGCATTGCGTTGATATCGACATCGTCGTGCTGGCCTTCGGGATCGCGATACGGAAGGTCCAGCAGGCTTCGTCCCCCATCGGTATGGAAGTACGGAACAGGCATGTCCCGATCAAGCCACTTGAGCCACGACTCTCCGGTCAGTCCCGCGACTTCGTGGCGTGGTGCGTACGCGAGCATGGTGCGGCGAAGCAACTCAGAGACCTGCAGACCCAGGGTTACGGCGCTGCCGTGCTTGAGATATTCCGCCTCGGCGCGCTCCAGCTCACGCAACGCATAACGCCGCGGAGCGTTAAATTGCCGGCGCCGCCAGGCCTTTTGCAGCAACCAGCCGAGACCGATCAATAGCAATACGATCACGCCCCACCAGCCGGGCGCCGGCGGCCACCAGCCGATCGCGTCAGGCAGGTGCAGGTCACGCAGTGGCAGCTGACTCGGGTCCACGGCTAGTGCGTCCTCCGGCCCAGCGCGGTTTGCAAGGTCGAGACCGGGTCGTCGTCCGTCGACATCGGCATTAGATGCACGCCGTAGCGATGGCAGAAAAGTTCCAGCGCATGCGATCGCTCGTTAAATTCGTGTTCGTAGTCACGCCGTGCCGCCGCCGCGTAGGTATCGATGGCGAGTTCGTCATCGGCGGAAACGATTCGGTATCGACCCGGCGGAGGCAATTGCCGTTCGAGTGGATCATTCAGGAACACCGCGAGCACTTCATTGTGGCGCGCAACGCTTGAAAGGTAGGACTGCGCCGCACGCGAAAACCCGATGAAGTCGCTAATGACAACGACGAGGCTGCCCGGACGCGCGACACGCCGCAGCGACGACATGGCCTGTTCGAACGGCGCCATGACTTTATCACCTTCACCCTTGCGCGTACTGCGCCCGGACGCCGGATCGGGCCAGTCCGGGTGCTCGACCAGCTGATGTACATAGCGCAACGCCGCGCGCCGTCCGAGACGCGGTTTCAGTTCACGATGTGTTGTATCGCCAAACACGATGCCGCCGAGGCGATCACCGCGATGGTGCGCGGCCCAGGCGATCAAAGCTGCCGTGCGGCTCGCATTGACGGATTTGAAACAACCGCGCGTTGCAAAATGCATATTGGAGCGAAGGTCGGCTACCACCAGCACAGGCCGTTCGCGCTCTTCGCGAAATAATTTCGTGTACGCCGTCGTGCTGCGCGCCGTCACACGCCAGTCGATGCTGCGCGGGTCATCCCCCGGCTGGTACGGCCGCGATTCGTCAAATTCCATGCCGCGACCACGAAAGTGTGAAACGTAGGCACCGGTCTGGAGTGAGTTCACCCGCAACACATCGAGCGCGATTGCGCGCGCCGGGCCATTCAGGCGAATCAGGCCGGCCTGGCTGACGCTGACCGGCGATGAATCCTTGTCTATGTGATCAAGCCGGTGCACTAGGGCACTCCAACACCGTCCAGTATGCCGGTGATGATCGTATTCGAGTCGATGCCATCGGCCTCCGCTTCAAAACTCAATACGAGACGATGACGCAAAACATCCGGTGCCACGTTCTGAATATCTTCCGGCGCAACGAAATCGCGCCCGGCGAGCCACGCATGTGCGCGGGCAGCCCGGTCGATGCCCATGCTGGCGCGCGGACTGGCGCCATACTGCACCTGGCCTTCCAGCGACGAGTCAACGGCACCCGGATTTCGCGTGGCGACAACGACGTTCACGATGTATTCCTCAAGCTCCGGTGCGAGATGCAGGTTCAGGATCTGCTGGCGTGCGTCCATGATCGATGCCCGGGACAACAGCTCGGGCGGCTGGAACGCGTCGCGGACGCTCGCCTTCGCCTCGTCACGATTCAAAACCAGAATGCGACGTTCGTCTTCGACCGTCGGGTATCCCACCTGGACGTGCAGCAGGAAGCGGTCGAGCTGGGCCTCGGGCAGCGGATAGGTACCTTCCTGTTCGATCGGGTTCTGCGTCGCCATCACCATGAACAGGTCTTCGAGCGGATAACTTTTCTGGCCCACCGAGATCTGGCGCTCTTCCATCGCTTCGAGCAGCGCCGATTGCACCTTGGCCGGCGCACGGTTGATTTCGTCCGCGAGGATCAGGTTGTGGAACAACGGGCCCTTGCGAAATTCAAAGGTACCCTCTTGCGGGCGGTAAATATCAGTACCGGTCAGGTCCGCCGGCAGCAGGTCCGGAGTAAACTGCAGCCGGTGAAAATCACCTTCGATGCTTTCGGAGAGCACTTTGATTGCACGGGTCTTCGCAAGACCGGGCGCACCTTCGACCAGCAAGTGGCCGTCGCACAGTAATGCAATCAGCATACGATTAATCAGATGCGCCTGACCGATGATCAGCCCGCTGGCGTGTGCTTCAAGTTTTTGGAATTGTTCTGCGACGCTCATTAATCACTCCGAAGTATTCAGCGGCGTGCCATTCTAGAGAGGATGCCTGGGAAGACCAACCGGTCGCAGCACTTTTTCCTCACAATCTGGCCCATCTTAAGTAGTATTAGCCCCAATTCGGACCAGACAAATACAATTCCATTGCAAGAAGTTTTCGAAAAGCGACTCTTCGCGCGCATTTTGCCGGTGGCCGGCCTGCTGTCCCTGGCGCCGCTGGGCGCCTGCGAGCCAGCCGTTGATCACCCCCAACAGTCGCCAGTGAAGGTCATGAGTTCCTGCGGGGATAACAGCAAGCTCAGCGCCGCCCTGTACGGCGGGATAGAGACCACACTGCAATGGACAGGTACCGACATGGCCTGTGACAGCATGCCGCGCCCCAACGGCGAAGGCATCCGGCTGAGAATTTCAGGAGACGTATCGGGTGAGCAACTGGCATTTATCCTGGCCATGCCGGGGCTCAAGCCAGGTGATCAGGGCATCGAGTCGCCAACCAATGTGACCGCAACCGTCGAAGGCAGCGGGCGATTCTTCAGTACGCCAGACCTGGACTCCTGCTTCACCGACATCAGCACCCAGACCCTGTTGCCGAACCACGAGGACCGATACGCTTTGGCGGGCACGCTGTTTTGCGTTGCTCCACTGGGCGAACTCAACGGCGACTCGGCAATCTCGATTCCCAGCCTCACCTTCAGTGCTGTGATCAACTGGGCCTCGAAATGATCGCGTTCGACCGCGGTGGCCGCTCCCTGAATCTGCTTCGCCTAATCAGGGTGACTGCCACCCTAATTGGGGTGGGATTGCTGGCCGGGATGTCTTGCGGTGGGTCGACGGAGGCATCGCCACCGGGCGTTGCCGGGCTTGACGAGCAATTCGATTACGACACGCTGGTAATCGAAGCCGACGACGGTAAGGCCCATCACTTCAAGGTCTACCTCGCGACGAGCCGTGATCAGCAACGACAGGGGCTGATGTTTGTCCGCAGCCTGCCCGACGATGTCGGCATGCTGTTTATCTACAATGAAAGTGCCGTGCATTCCATGTGGATGAAAAACACCTATCTGCCGCTGGACATCGTTTTTGCGACGGACGACGGAACCATTGCAACGGTAATTCGCGATACGACGCCTTTGTCGCTTGAATCACTGAGCTCCGGCGTGCCGGTCAGGTACGTTCTCGAACTCAAGGCCGGTACTACCCGGCGGCTCAACATCGGCAAGAAAAGTCGACTGATCTGGCGCGGTTCCGATGATTGATTCCAGCGCCGGGAAAAACTGGGCGGTATTTCTTTCGGTTATGCTGCTTATCCTGGCCTGCGCCGTCGTATGGTTATCGACGGTTGAACTGGTCGACGCCAACATCATCCGGCCCGTGCGCCACAGCGTACAGTTCGCCTACCCGTTGCTATTGCTGGCGATGCTTGCGCGGCCGCTGCAGCAAATCTTAAGGAAACCCTGGACCGCAAAACTGCTCAGGCGCCGACGACTGATCGGCGTGGCATTCGCCGGCGCAATGACCGCCCACCTTTTGCTGATCGCATTTCGATTCTGGTACACGCCGGAACTCACCTACCCGACCTCGAACCTGGTCATTGGTGGCGGGGCTTACGTATTGTTGTACCTGATGTTCATCACATCATTCGACGGCCCGACTCGCGCACTGGGGCCGAAGAAATGGAAGTTGCTGCACCGAGTCGGCCTGGTTTACGCCGCGCTGATTTTTGCGGCACCACGAACCCTCGATGAAATCAGCGAGTTCGAATACTTGAAACTCGGTGTACCGATGCTGATTGTAATTCTTGTCAGGCTGGTAGCGTGGCAGCAATCGCCTCGGCGAGATAGCTGACGTTATCTTCAGTGATTCCGGCGACGTTGATGCGACTCGAGTCAACCATGTAAACACCGTAGTCTTTTTTCAGTTCCGCAACCTGCTCAGCCGAAATCCCGAGAAAACAAAACATCCCCGCCGCTCGTCGCAAGTGAGAAAAATCATGATCCGGTGCTTTCTCGGAAAGCTTGTCAGCCAGCAAGCTTCGCATTGACTGAATCCTGTCACGCATCTCGGCGAGCTCAAGCAGCCAGGCGCTTCGTAACGCGTCGTTATTCAGGATCAGGCTGACCACTGCAGCGCCATGATCCGGCGGCACCGAATAAATCGTACGCACCACGTTGTTGACCTGACTGTCCACGATGCCGCGGTTCTCCTCGTCCGCGGACAAGAGCGACAGCGTGCCTACGCGATCCCGGTACAGGCCGAAGTTCTTCGAACAGGAACTCGACACGATCATTTCCGGTACGCGTGCCACCATGTGACGAACAGCGAACGCATCGGCTTCGAGATCTTTCGCGAATCCCTGGTATGCCATGTCGATAAACGGCACCAGTCCGCGCTCAACAACAACATCCGTAATCGCCGCCCATTCGTCTTCTGACGGATCAAGACCGGATGGGTTGTGACAACAGGCATGCAGCAACACAATGTCGCCCGCTGGTGCTTTGCGAAGCGCTGACAGCATTTCGTCAATCCTGATGACATGCCTGTCGGTGTCATAGTAGGGGTAGGACTTCAATCTCAGTCCGGCGCCGCCCAGCAAAGGAATATGATTGGCCCAGGTTGGCTCGCTCGCCCAGACGGTTGTATCGGGTGCCGCCCTCAGGATCAGCGACGCCGCAACCCGTAGCGAACCGGAGCCGCCGGGTGCCTGGATGGTCGTCAAACGATCGTGCGGCGCCTCATCACCAAAGATCAGTGCCTGCATCGACGCATTGAAATCGGCGGCACCGGCGGTACCGATGTAGGTTTTGCTCACTTGCGTGTCGACGAGAATCTGCTCTGCCTTTTTGACCACATCGAGAACCGGGGTATGGCCCTCGGGTGTGCGATAGACGCCAACGCCAAGGTCGATCTTGTTGTCACGCGGATCATTGCGATGTTCGGCGATAAGGCCAAGGATAGCGTCCGCTTTAGCGGCCTGCAGTGATTCGAACAAGGGTTTTCTCCGCGACGGTTGAGCGTTTCAGACAAACAAGCGCCGCATTGTACACACAAAAACGCCGGCTCAAAGGCCGGCGTCGGGAGTCTTGCATCGCTGCTGTCAGGTCAGGCTTTCGGCGCCCAAACGGAACACCAGCCATTGGCTGCGACTGCCTTGCCCGGGAAAATCTGGCAGGGACGCCACTCATCCCCATCGGCACCCTGTACCAGCGCACAGTTGGCACAGTTCTGGTCAGCCGCCGGGTTGGTTCGCGATCCGGCATCCACTGTGGATGTGTCATGGGTATATTTCATCGCCTTGGCCATCGGGTCGTCGGGCGACAAGTGCGGCAAGTCATCGGCACGCACTTCGCGACCAGGTGTTGCGAGGTAGGCAGCCGCTGTGACAGCGGACAGTTGAATGAATTTTCTGCGCGGCATTGTGCTCAAGGTTCTCTCCTTAATCTGTGCTTGTCCTGATCCCGGAACAGCATCGGGAAAACAAAAGTCTAGTCGATTCAGGCGCGGAGTCTAGCGGACTTTCCTCAACACCAGCATAACGGTATATGCGTATGAATTCGTTCGTTTTTTGAGAACGATTCTCATTGCGGCCTGTAGCCCCCGTCACTGGGATATACTGCCTGCCCCCGGCCTGCAAATCCGTGCAAAATGACAGCCAGCAGTCACGCAATAAAGATCAGCAAAATCAGCGGCGATTCCGCAACTTCGTTTGCCGATCAGGTTGCGGTTGAGGAGCCGCTGGAAATTCGCCTCGGGTTCTCGACCCCGGCCGGGCGTACAGCCAGCAGCGTGTCAATTACGATGCGAACGCCCGGCGACGATGCTGAGCTCGCCTGCGGCTTCCTTTTTTCCGAATCCATCGTGCGCTCTCAGCACGACATCGCACGGGTGGAGCATTGCGGACCGCCAGCGCCTGACTCAGGCAACCACAATATTATTCGCGTCGATCTCGCACCCGCGGTCAAGGTCGATATTGGGCGTCTTAAGCGGCACTTCTACACAACGTCGAGTTGTGGCGTGTGTGGTAAGTCCTCGCTCGATGCATTGCGGGTAACCGGGGCCACGAAACTTGGCGACAAGCACCCGCGATTCAGCCGCGAAGTGCTGACTGGAATGCCCACCGCATTGCGAGAGCGACAGAACACTTTTGACCAGACCGGCGGGCTGCATGCCGCCGCTGCGTTTACTTCACAAGGTGAAATCCTGGTAGTGCATGAGGACGTCGGGCGTCACAATGCCGTCGACAAGGTGATCGGTTCTCTGATGGTGAGCGACAGACTGCCTGCCAGCGACCTCGGCCTGATGGTGTCGGGACGCGCCAGTTTCGAGTTAATGCAAAAAGCGTTGATGGCCGGTATGCCGCTGCTCGCCGCCGTCAGTGCTCCGTCCAGTCTCGCCGTCGCACTTGCCAGGGAATTCAATGTTTCGTTGATTGGCTTTCTGCGCGGCGACACTTTCAATATTTACTCTGGCGAGGAACGTATAAGCTGATGGCAAGAATCGACGAAAAAACAACCAGCGAAATCGTCGCGGCTCACGGCGCCAAACCGGAGCTCCTGGTTCAGATACTCGCAAACATCGTCAACCGATTTGGCTGGATACCCGAAGAAACGGTTCGGCAGCTTGCGAGCGAGCTGAACCTGTCGCGCGCCGATGTTCATGGCGTTGTCGAGTACTACCACGACTTCCGGACAACCGAACCCGGCAAACATATCGTCAAGATTTGCCAGGCCGAAGCATGCCAGTCTATGGGCAGCGAACGCCTGACCGCTTACGCGGAAAAAGCACTGGCGATGAGCCTGCACGACACCGCCAATGACATCACGCTCGAACCTGTGTACTGCCTCGGCAACTGCGCCTGCTCCCCGGCCATCATGATCGACGGCAAGACCTTTGGTCGCGTTGATGAACAACGCTTCAACCAGCTGATTGACGCGATGCGGGGTGACGACTGATGGCTCGCACAAAGATTTATGTGCCACGCGAAACCACGGCCATATCGGTCGGTGCCGATGACGTGGCACTCGAAATTGCACGTGTCGCCAAGAAGTCCGGAGCGGAAATCGAGTTGATTCGCAACGGTTCCTGGGGTGCCAGCTGGTTGGAGCCGCTGGTCGAAGTCGAGGTCGGCGACGCGCGTATTGCGTATGGCAATGTCACCACTGACGATGTGCCTGGACTGTTCGAATCGGGCTTGATTACAGGCGGCGAACACGCGCGCCGCTTGGGGCCAATCAAGGATATTCCGTACCTTGCAAAGCAGGATCGCTGGACGTTCTGGCGCTGCGGACTGACAAATCCCTTGTCCTTGCAGGACTTCGAGCAGCACCGGGGATTCCAGGCTTTGCAAAAAGCGCTGCAGGAAGGTCCGGAATCGGTTCTCAAGGCCGTCGAATCCTCGGGGCTTCGCGGGCGTGGTGGCGCCGGCTTCCCGACAGGCATCAAGTGGCGCACGGTGGCGAACACCGAGGCAGACCAGAAGTACATCGCGTGCAACGCCGACGAAGGCGACAGCGGCACGTTCTCGGATCGCATGCTGATGGAGGGCGACCCGCTCGGACTGATCGAGGGCATGGCGATTGCCGGTTTCGCCGTCGGCGCGAGCAAGGGGTATATCTACCTGCGCTCGGAGTACCCGTTGACACACTCGATACTGTCGCGCGCGATTGATACGGCGCGCGGCGCCGGCTGGCTGGGCAATAATATTGGCGATAGCGATTTCAGTTTCGACATCGAACTGCACATCGGTGCCGGCAGCTACGTCTGCGGCGAAGAAACCGCCATGCTTGAAAGCCTGGAAGGCAAGCGCGGCATCGTGCGCTCGAAACCGCCGCTGCCGGCGCACGAAGGCCTGTTCGGCAAACCGACCGTCGTAAACAATGTCGTCACACTCGCCTCGGTTTCCAACATCGTCAATCTTGGTGCGGAGCGCTACGCCGGCATGGGCGTCAATCGATCCAAGGGAACGCTCGCGTTCCAGCTCGCCGGCAACATTAAGCGCGGCGGCCTGGTTGAAAAAGCCTTCGGCATTACATTGCGTGAGTTAATCGAAGACTGGGGTGGCGGTACGGCCAGCGGCCGACCCGTCAAGGCCGTCCAGGTCGGCGGTCCGCTGGGCGCGTACATCCCGGCCGATCAGCTCGATGTACCGATGGATTACGAGGCATTTGTTGGCATTGGCGCAATGATCGGCCACGGCGGAATCGTCGTATTTGACGACACGGCGAATATGGCCAAACAGGCGCGTTTCGCGATGGAATTCTGTGCCATTGAATCCTGTGGCAAATGCACGCCCTGCCGCATCGGCTCAACACGTGGCGTCGAGGTCATCGACAAGATGATCGCCGGCAAAAACCGGGAAGAAAACTACGATTTACTGGTCGAATTGTGTGACACGATGGAGGGCGCGTCCTTATGTGCAATGGGCGGAATGACCCCCTATCCCGTTAGAAGTGTTCTAAACTACTTTGCAGAGGACTTTGCCTCCTCGAAAGAGAAAGCGCTATGAACAAGGTACGGCAGAAGGACTACGGAACGCCCGCCAGCAAAGGCGTCGGCGAAGTTCGGGTCGAAATTGACGGCATGCCCGCAACGGTCAGGGCGGGTACCAGCATCCTGCGCGCGGCACGCGAATCGGGCATCGATGTGCCAAAACTCTGCGCCACAGACAATCTCAAGGCATTCGGCTCCTGCCGCATGTGTGTTGTCGAAGTTGAAGGCCGCAAGGGCTTTCCCGCTTCCTGCACCACCCCGGTTGAGGAAGGCATGAAAATTCGTACCCAGACGAGTGCGCTGGAGAAACTTCGCCGCAACGTCATGGAACTCTATATTTCCGATCACCCGCTCGATTGCCTGACCTGCGCAGCAAATGGCGACTGCGAGCTGCAGGATATGGCCGGGGCCGTCGGTCTGAGAGAAGTTCGCTATGGATTCGATGGCGAGAACCATCTCGACGTTGGCGTTGACGCCAGCAACCCCTACTTCCAGTTCGACGGCAGCAAGTGCATTGTCTGTTCCCGTTGTGTTCGCGCCTGCGACGAAGTTCAGGGCACGTTCGCGCTGACAATCCAGGGCCGCGGCTTCAAAAGCAAAGTCTCGGCCGGCATGGATGAAGGCTTCCTCGGCTCCGAATGCGTGTCCTGCGGCGCCTGTGTGCAAGCCTGCCCGACGGCGACGCTGATGGAGAAAAGCATCGTCGATCACGGCCTGCCGGATCACAAGGTCATCACGACCTGTGCCTATTGCGGCGTCGGCTGTTCGTTCCAGGCCGAAATGAAGGGAGACCAGGTTGTTCGCATGACGCCTTATAAGGACGGCGAAGCCAACCACGGTCACTCTTGCGTCAAGGGCCGTTTCGCCTGGGGTTACGCCTCGCATCGCGATCGCGTCATGAAACCGATGATCCGGGAAAAAACCAGCGACCCCTGGCGCGAAGTGAGCTGGGACGAAGCCATTCAGTACAGCGCGAAACGATTCAAGGAAATCCAGGCAAAGTACGGTCGCAAGTCGATTGGCGGTATCACGTCGTCGCGGTGCACCAATGAAGAAGTGTACGTCGTGCAGAAATTTGTCCGCACCGCGATGGGCAACAACAACGTCGATACTTGTGCACGGGTTTGCCATTCACCGACAGGTTACGGACTCAAACAAACGCTCGGCACATCGGCGGGTACTCAACCGTTTGACAGCGTAATGGATGCCGACGTCATCATTGTGATTGGCGCAAATCCGACCGAGGCGCACCCGGTCTTCGCATCGCAAATGAAGCGACGCCTGCGCGAAGGCGCGAAGCTGATCGTTGTCGACCCACGTCAGATCGGTCTTGTCCGCTCAGCGCATGTCGAGGCCGAACACCATATCGCGCTCGCGCCGGGAACCAACGTGCCGGTCATCAACGCGCTCGCCAACGTCATTGTCAGCGAAGGCCTCGTCGACGAAGAATACGTCCGAGCTCGCTGCGACATGGAGTCCTTTGAAGCCTGGAAGACCATGATCCTCCGCCCGGAAAACAATCCTGAGTCCGTGGCGAAAATTGCCGGCGTCGACGCGAAGACGCTTCGTGAGGCGGCTCGCCTTTACGGCTCGGCGAAGAACGCGGCGATTTATTACGGACTCGGCGTCACCGAGCACAGCCAGGGATCGACAATGGTCATGGGTATGGCTAATCTCGCGATGGCTACCGGAAACATTGGCCGCACGGGCGTAGGCGTAAATCCGTTGCGCGGTCAAAACAATGTCCAGGGTTCCTGCGACATGGGCTCTTTCCCGCACGAATTGCCCGGTTACCGGCACATTTCCGGGGACGAAGTTCGCACGGACTTTGAGAAGCACTGGGGCGTGACCCTCGATGCGGAACCGGGCTTCCGGATTCCGAACATGTTCGATGCCGCCATCGCGGGTGAATTCATGGGCATGTACATCCAGGGCGAGGACCTGGCGCAATCGGACCCGAACACGCTGCACGTGGAAGCCGCCTTGAGCAACATGGAATGCATCGTCGTGCAGGACCTGTTCCTGAACGAGACGGCGAAGTTCGCGCATGTATTCCTGCCGGGCACGTCGTTTCTCGAGAAAGACGGCACGTTTACCAATGCCGAACGCCGCATCAACCGCGTGCGCCCGGTGATGCCGCCGCGGCAGGGTAAGGACGAGTGGGTTATCACCCAGGAACTGGCGCAGGCCATGGGTTATGCGATGCACTATGAGTCCGCCGCCGCGATCATGGATGAAATCGCAGAACTCACGCCGACGTTCCGCAATGTCAGCTTCAAATTGCTTGACGATATCGGCAGCGTGCAGTGGCCTTGCAACGAAGCCGCACCGACCGGGACGCCGATCATGCACATTGAACAGTTTGTCCGGGGCAAGGGCCTGTTCGTTGAAACAGACTATGTACCGACTGAAGAGAAAACCAACCGCAAGTTCCCGCTGTTGCTGACAACCGGTCGTATCCTGTCCCAATACAACGTCGGTGCGCAGACGCGGCGAACGGCCAACAATGTCTGGCACTCGGAAGACGTACTGGAAGTGCATCCCAGTGATGCGGAGATGCGCGGCATTCGTGACGGCGAACTGGTGTCTCTGGCGAGCCGAAAAGGCGACATTACCCTGCGCGCCGAGATCACAACACGCGTCAAACCCGGCGTCGTCTACACCACATTCCACAACCCGGAAACCGGCGCCAATGTGGTTACGACAGAGTTTAGCGACTGGGCAACGAATTGCCCGGAATACAAAGTCACGGCCGTGCAAATCGCACCGGCGACGCACCGTTCCCGCTGGCAAAAGGAATTTGCAGAACGCGCTGAGACTCAGGGTCAGATTGCCGAGCCGACCTGATCGCGCCGTACGGTTCCCAACGCGAACCGAAGCGCCTAGAATGCCCACTGCCAATACCCGGCCCAGGAGAATTAGCAATGAAACTCAGACTTATCCTTGTTACGGCTGCCATCGCGCTGTTGAGCGGGTGCGCATCGTCCAAAATGATCGTCAAAGAAAACCAGGAACTCATTGCGCCGGCGGCGGGCAAAGCACAGGTTGTATTCATGCGCTCGACATTCGTCGGCAGCGCAATTCAGGCCAGCGTGTTTGATGTCACGTCGGGCGAACCGGAGTTTATCGGTATCATTTCAAACGACACCAAGCTGGCGCACACGGTCGATCCGGGCAAGCGCGTATTCATGGTGGTGTCTGAAGCAGCCGACTACATGGAAGCCAATCTTGCGGCGGGCAAAACCTACTACTCGATGGTGACGCCGAGAATGGGCGCCTGGAAGGCGCGTTTTAGCATGCACCCGGTTCGCAATAGTGGCAGCGGCGAGTTTCAGTATGATTCCAAGCAGTTCAAGGAATGGCTCGAGAAAACCCGGTTTGTGACGAACACTGCTGAATCGACGGCCTGGGCGAAAGAAAACCTGAACGACATCAAGGACAAGCACGCGAGGTACTGGGAAGTCTGGAAACAGAAATCGCCAGCGGACCTTGCAGAAAGAACGCTTAATGCGGATGACGGAGTTTAAAGGAGCTCACTATGGTACGCACCGTTTCAATTATTCTTGCAGCTTTGGCATTGCTGCTGTCGGCTGATGCTTCGGCTCGCACGACGATTCACCATTTTGACGTGGCCGACATTTTTAATAATCCTGAGTACGCCAGTCGGCTTCAGGGCGTGACGTTTTATTTCGGCGACCAGGCGCACGGCGAAATTGTGAAATCCTATGGCGAGTATCGCACTAACAAAAAGACCAACGCCTTTAACAAGTCCGACAAGGAAGCCTGCGAGTGGGTTGTCAGCATTGCTCGCGTTACACAGCCGTGCAATTGACCTTGGCGCAAATGCGGTCGTGAACGTGCGCTCCAATTTCAAGAACAACCTGTTTGTCAGTGATACGCAGTATTCCTGTGGTGCCGGTGGCATTCTCGCCGGCGTCGCACTGATTGGCGATGTCGTTAAGATTGAGTAGACGGGCTAGCTGTGACGCTTGAAAACTAGCGACGTGTTGATTCCGCCAAACGCGAAATTATTGTTCATGACGTATTCAACGTCGAGGTCGCGCCCGGCGCCGGTAATGTAATCCAGGCTGGCGCAATTCGGATCAATATTGTCCAGGTTGACGGTCGGGTTGAACCAGCCATGATTCATCATTTCGATCGCCAGCCAGGACTCCAGTGCGCCGCAGGCACCGAGCGTGTGCCCGGTGTAGCTTTTCAATGCGCTGATCGGAATATCTTCTCCGAAAACGCCCAGCGTTGCGTGTGATTCGGCGATATCGCCACGATCCGTCGCCGTACCGTGTGCACTGACGTAGCCGATTGCATCTGCGCTCAGCCCGGCGTTTGCCAATGCCATCTCCATCACGCGTTGCATTGTTGGCGCTGAGGGTTGCGTGACATGCGCACCGTCTGAGTTGGTTTCGAAGCCGACGATTTCGGCGTAGATTTTCGCGCCGCGCGCCAGTGCGTGGTCACGCCGCTCCAGTACCAGTGTGCAGGCACCCTCGCCAATGACAAGACCGTCGCGATCCCGGTCAAAAGGTCGCGGCGTGATATCCGGCGTGTCATTTCGAGTGCTGGTCGCGTACAAGGTATCGAATACGGCGGCCTGTGTCGGGCAGAGCTCTTCGCCGCCGCCGGCCAACATGATGTCCTGCTGACCGCTCTTGATGGCCTCGTAGGCATAGCCAATACCCTGACTACCCGAAGCACAGGCGACAGACGTCGTATAGATGCGCCCCGTCAATCCGAAGTAGACACCCACGTTGACCGGGGCGGTGTGTCCCATCATGCGGATGTACGTCGTTGCGGTAATCCCGTCCAGTGACTTCGACATTAACATGTTCGCGAAGTCGGCAATTGCATCGGTACTACCGGACGATGAACCGTAGGACACACCGGCGCGTCCGGATTTTAATACCGGATCATTGAGCAATCCGGCGTCGCGTAACGCGTTCTCGGTAGCCGCAGTTGCCATCTTGGAAACGCGACCCATGCTGCGGGTCTGCTTGCGCGTAAAGTGATCCGGCATCTCGAAATCCGGCACCGGGCCGCCGAGCCGCGTGTGCAGCCCATCGTAGTCGTCCCAGGCCTCCATGTGCCGGATACGGTTTT
>JAUHYO010000290.1 GCA_030426325.1 Gammaproteobacteria bacterium
CAGGCGCTGGGTTGCGATTTCTACGCATTTTCCGGGCACAAAATGTTCGGACCGACGGGCACCGGCGTTCTGTGGGGACGCGAATCGCTGCTCGACTCAATGCCGCCGTACCAGGGTGGCGGCGACATGATCCTGGAAGTGAGCTTCGACAAAACCGTGTTCAACGAGTTGCCGTACAAGTTTGAAGCCGGGACCCCCAACATCTCCGGTGTCGTTGGGCTCGGTGCCGCCGTCGACTACCTGTCTGCAATTGGCATGGAGGCGATCGGCCAGCACGAAAGCGCATTGCACGACTATATGGTGCAGCAGCTCTCGGCCATCGAAGGAATGCGCCTTATTGGCACGGCGAAACAGCAGGCCAGTGTTCAGTCGTTCATGCTGAACGACATTCATCCGCACGATCTCGGCACTATTTTGGACCATCAGGGTATTGCCATTCGGACCGGCCACCATTGTGCAATGCCCGTCATGCAGCGATTCGGCCTGCCAGGCACTGCCAGGGCGTCGCTTGGCCTGTACAACAGCCACGACGACATTGACCGGCTGGTGGCAGCGCTTGAAAAGGCCCGGGAGGTTTTTGCATGAATGCCGCAGTCGACAATGAGCAGCTTCAGAGCCTGTATCGAGATCTGATTCTCGACCATGCGACAAAGCCAAGAAATTTCGGACGGCTCGACGAGGCAACTCATCACGCCGACGGCATCAATCCGCTATGCGGTGACCGGCTAAGCCTCTCCTTGCGCATTGATATCGACAACAGGATCGCCGGTATCCGCTTCGAGGGAACCGGTTGCGCGATCTCGCTGGCGTCGGCGTCATTGTTGACAGAAGCCGTGCAACATCTTCGCGTCGAGGAAGCACAGGCTTATTTCACCGCTTTCACACAGCGATTGACTCAGGAATCCGATGTCGAAAACCTGCCCGCAACGGTGGCTTTCGACAAACTGCAGGCCCTGGACGGCGTGCGCGAGCATCCGTCGCGAATCAAGTGCGCGACGCTTGCCTGGCACGCCCTGCACGCCGCTTTAGACCAACGATCACTCGCGACCACGGAGTAAACACACCCATGTTCGGCCATACCAACGAGCCCTTTTCGCTGACTCGCGATGTCAAGGCAGTCATTATTCCAGCGGGTGAGGAATTGACCTTACGCGCCGGTACTAGCGGCTTCATAACGCAGGCGCTGGGCGGCAGTTTTACCGTGTACGTCGAAGGCAATCTGTTTCGGGTTTCGGGCACCGACGCCGATGCGCTCGGCAAGGAGCCGGTCCCGCCGCCGAAAATTCCTGAAAATGCGACGGATGCCGATATCGAGGCCGTGATCTGGGAGCAGTTGAAAACCTGTTACGACCCGGAAATTCCCGTCGATATCGTCAACCTGGGCCTGGTCTACCGCTGCGACGTAACTCCGCTGGGCAATGGCGAGCGATCCGTCGCCGTCGAAATGACACTGACGGCGCCGGGCTGCGGCATGGGCGACATCCTGGTTGCCGACGCGCGTGAAAAAATCGCGATCATTCCAACGATCGCCGATGTCTCCGTCGAGCTGGTTTTCGATCCGCCGTGGAATGTTGGACTGATGTCAGACGAAGCACGATTGCAAACAGGGTTAATGTAAATTTGAGTTTAATTATATAAATCAATGAAAACATTAACATTAGTAAGGCATGCAAAATCCAGTTGGGACGACACCCGCCTGCCGGATCGTGAGCGTCCCCTGAACCGGCGAGGAGAGCGCGACGCCCCCGAAATGGGTCGGCGAATCGGCGGTCACGGCATTCGACCCTCACTGATTATTTCGAGTCCGGCGTTGCGCGCCTGGGAAACGGCACGCATTATCGCCCGCGAAATCAACTACCCCATCGAATTCCTGCAGCGCGAAAATCGACTCTACCTTGCATCGCTCGACACGCTGCTCGATACCGTTGTTGCCCAGGACGAAGGATTCAACAACCTGATGCTCGTCGGCCACAATCCGGGCCTGACAGAATTTGCCAACTTCCTGGTGCCCGGCATCTGCAACAACCTGCCAACGGCCGGCATTTTCTGCGTCGAAATCGAGACCGACGACTGGAGTCTGCACACGCGACCCGCAACAAAGCTGGCTGTCTACGATTACCCGAAGCTGAACGCCTGAAACGTCCTGATGCGGCTCAGCATTCAGGCACGTTGACAGCAAGGCCGCCTTTCGAGGTTTCCTTGTAGTGCGCTGACATGTCCAGGCCGGTCTGGCGCATCGTTTCAATCACCTGGTCCAGCGTCACCTTGTGTGTGCCATCGCCATGCATGGCGAGCTGCGCCGCATTGATCGCCTTGACGGAGCCCATCGCATTGCGCTCAATGCACGGAATCTGCACCAGCCCGCCGATCGGGTCACAGGTCAGACCGAGGTTATGCTCCATGCCGATTTCGGCCGCTTCCTCGACATGGTCATTTGAACCACCCAGTGCGGCTGCAAGGCCGCCAGCGGCCATCGAGCAGGCAACACCGACCTCCCCCTGGCAACCCATTTCCGCACCGGATATTGACGCATTGGTTTTATAAAGCACGCCGATAGCACCGGCAGTCAACAGGTAATTGCGGGTGCCTTCTTCGTTCGCCCCCTGGACGAACTGCTCGTAGTACATGAGCACTGCAGGAATGATACCGGCGGCACCATTTGTCGGCGAAGTGACAACGCGTCCGCCCGACGCGTTCTCTTCGTTCACTGCGATGGCGTAAGCATTGACCCACTCCATCGCCTGTAGCGGTGATGCGACGGCTCGACTCAGCAGGCGCTTGTTCAACTTGTGTGCGCGACGCAGTACCGACATCTTGCCGGGTAACACGCCTTCGGTGCGCAATCCTCGAGCGACACAGTCGCGCATTGCCTGGCAGATTGTCGCGATACGTTGATCCACTTCCTCCGCAGGACGCCACGAAATTTCGTTGCGATAAACGAGTTCGGCAATGCTCAGATTGTTATCGGCTGCACGCTGCAATAAAGTCGCACTGGTCTTATAAGGGAACGGTGGCTCCCCCTCCTGCGACAACGGTTCCGGTTCATCATTGTGCGCAATGAATCCGCCACCCAGCGAATAGTAGAGCTCCTCCGCCAGCAGCTTGCCCGTGCCGCTTCTGGCGATAAATTTCATACCATTGGTATGGCGAGGCAACTCGACTTCGTAATTAAAAATCAAATGCACCTGGGGATCGAAAACCAGCTCACCAATGCCGGGCACCTCGAGTGTCTTTTCGCTGTGAATTTTTCTCAATCGTCCGTCGACCGAGTCCGGGTCGATGGTGTCTGGCGCCAGCCCACTCAGTCCGAGCAAAATCGCAGAATCGGTTCCATGCCCTTTGCCGGTCCATGCGAGTGACCCGTGCAATGAAACTTCAATGCTCGCAACATCGCCTGCCACAGCGGCGAGGCTGTCGGTAAACGCAAGCGCCGCCTTCATCGGACCGACGGTGTGCGAACTCGACGGACCTATGCCGACCTTAAAAATGTCAAAAATGCTGATAGCGGCCATTAGTCGCCTCCCAGGGACAACAAACTCGCATTGCCGCCGACGGCCGAAATGTTATTGCTGACCGTGTATTCGCTGGCAAACCGCGGCAGGTAATGAGGGCCACCGGCCTTGGGCCCGGTACCTGACAATCCACGACCGCCGAATGGCTGAACACCGACGACGGCACCGATCATGTTCCGGTTGATGTAGATGTTCCCGGCGCCGGACAACTCTGCCAGCTTGGAAGCGCGCGAGTCGATCCGGCTGTGCAATCCCATGGTCAGCCCGTATCCCGTTGCATTGATCGCCTCCACTGTCGCATTGAGCTTTTTGCTCTTGTATCGCAGCACATGCAACACCGGCCCGAATACTTCGCGTTTGAGAACATCGACGCTATCAATCTCAACCAGGGTCGGCGCAAAATACGTTCCGGTTCGTGTTGCCGCCGGCAGTTCACAGCGATGCAATACCGTCGCCTCAGCTTGCATTCGCTCTACGTGTTCTTCAAGCAGCGCTCGTGCATCGTCGTCGATCGCCGGCCCCACATCGGTATCGAGCATCGCCGGGTCCGCAATG
>JAUHYO010000291.1 GCA_030426325.1 Gammaproteobacteria bacterium
GCATTTAAAAAAACTCCATGTTCACGCAGGTCGCCGAAGGGCGCGCATTATAGCCTACTAAAGCTGTTGAACGCAGACGTCAGGCTGCATTCAGAAACTCGAGGTGATCGCCCTCAACGCCAACCTCAATCACATCGCCCGGCTTGAACTTGCCCTCGAGGATCTGTTGCGCAAGCGGGTTCTCGACCTGCTGCTGAATGGCCCGTTTCAGCGGGCGCGCCCCGTACACGGGATCGAATCCGGCATTGGCCAGTTTGTCGCGAGCAGCGTCGGAAAGTTGAATCGCAATATCGCGATCCGCCAACCGATCGTGCAGGTAGCCAAGCTGAATGTCGACGATTTTCCGAATATGCTCGCGTGCCAGCGGGTGGAACACGACAAGGTCATCGATACGGTTAACGAATTCGGGTCGGAAGTGGCTGCCGACAACGTCCATGACAGCGTTTTTCATCGCTTCATAGTTTTCTTCACCGGCCATCTCCTGGATCAGCTGCGATCCGAGGTTTGATGTCATCACAATCACCGTATTGCGGAAATCCACCGTGCGTCCCTGGCCGTCAGTCAAGCGTCCGTCGTCCAGCACCTGGAGCAGCACGTTGAATACGTCGGGATGGGCTTTTTCGACTTCGTCGAGAAGAATCACCGAGTACGGGCGTCGGCGCACCGCTTCTGTCAGGTAACCACCCTCTTCGTAACCGACGTAGCCGGGAGGCGCACCGATCAGGCGGGCGACAGAGTGCTTTTCCATGAACTCCGACATGTCCAGCCGCACCATCGCCTCGTCCGTGTCGAACATGAAATCCGCGAGCGCTTTGGTCAGTTCGGTTTTACCGACACCCGTCGGCCCCAGGAACAGAAATGAACCGATCGGCCGCTTCGGATCGGACAAGCCGGCTCGCGAACGTCGAATTGCGTTTGCCACCACCGTTACTGCCTCGTGCTGCCCAACCACGCGTTTCTCAACAACCGATTCCATCTGCAGGAGCTTGTCCTTCTCGCCTTCGAGCATTTTGCTGACCGGGATGCCCGTCCACTTGGACACGATCTCGGCGACTTCTTCATCAGTAACATTGTTGCGCAGCAGCGTGTTTTCTTTCTGGTCGGCCTGCACTGCATCTGTGAGCTGCTTCTCGAGCTCGGGAATGCGCCCGTATTGCAGTTCCGACATGCGCGCCAGGTCGTTCGCACGATGTGCGGTTTCAAGCTCCAGCTTCGCGCGTTCGAGTTCCTCTTTAATATGCGTTGCGCCCTGCATCGCGGACTTCTCGGACTTCCAGATCTCATCAAGATCCGCGAATTCGCGTTCGAGATCACCGAGCTGCGATTCGATGTCGGTCAGCCGCTTCGCGGAGGCGTCATCCGATTCTTTTTTCAGCGCTTCGCGCTCTATCTTGAGCTGGATGATGCGTCGTTCGAGCCGATCCATTGCTTCCGGCTTCGAATCGATCTCAATTCGAATACGTGACGCGGCTTCATCGATCAGGTCAATAGCCTTGTCGGGCAGCTGGCGATCACTGATGTAGCGATGCGACAACGTCGCGGCGGCCACAATCGCCGGGTCTGTAATTTCAACACCGTGATGAACTTCGTAACGTTCCTTGAGACCGCGCAAAATCGCAATCGTATCTTCCACGGTTGGCTCTTCGACCAGGACTTTCTGGAACCGGCGTTCAAGTGCCGCATCTTTCTCAAGATACTGGCGATACTCGTTCAACGTTGTCGCGCCCACGCAATGCAGTTCGCCACGCGCGAGTGCCGGCTTGAGCATATTGCCGGCATCCATTGATCCTTCGGCTTTGCCTGCACCAACCATCGTGTGCAATTCATCGATAAACAGAATCACCTGGCCTTCCTGTTTCGCAAGGTCATTCAGAACACCTTTCAGGCGCTCTTCAAACTCGCCGCGGAATTTCGCACCGGCAATTAATGCGCCCATGTCGAGCGACAGTATTCGCTTGCCGCGCAGTCCTTCTGGCACTTCATTGTTGACGATCCGCTGGGCCAGTCCTTCGAGAATGGCCGTCTTTCCGACGCCGGGTTCACCAATCAGCACCGGATTGTTTTTCGTTCGACGCTGCAGTATCTGGATGGTGCGGCGAATTTCGTCGTCGCGCCCGATAATCGGATCGAGTTTGCCCTGCTCCGCACGCTCCGTGAGGTCGATGGTGAATTTTTCGAGTGCCTGCCGCGAATCTTCAGCGTTTGGATCGTTCACCTGCTGTCCGCCCCGCAATTCGTCGATCGCGATTTCAATTGCGCCCTTGACGGCACCTGCCTGCTCGAGGAGCGACTTCAACGGCGACTTCGGATCCATCGCGGCCAACACGAACAACTCGCTCGAAATAAACTGATCGTTGCGTTGCTGTGCCAACTTGTCCATCAGGTTGAACAATTTGGTCAGCTCGATGCCGATGTGCACGTCGCCGCCTGAACCTTCAACTTTCGGCAGACGATCGAGTGCTTCACCAAGCTGCGAGCGCAGCAGGTTTACCTTGACGCCAGCCTTGGTTAACAGACCCCGCACGCTGCCACCTTGCTGGTCTAGCAAGGCAACAAGGACGTGGACGGGCTCTATGAACTGGTGGTCCTGACCGACCGCCAGAGACTGGGCATCGGCCAGCGCCATTTGAAATTTACTTGTCAGCTTGTCTGATCGCATTCCTGTACCTGTGCCGTTCAACGGCTAATCCTTGAATTGCCACCATAAATTGGCCCGCCAGGGTCGATTTCAAGGGGCCGCGCTGCTCACAAAGCTGACCATGCGGCCACAACCCGGGTCACGACGGTAGGAATAGAATCGCGCCTGATCCTGGTAGGTGCAATAGCCACCGCCGTAGACCTGCTCGACACCCGCGTCCAGCAAGCGCCGTCGCGCCAATCCGTACAGGTCAGCCTGCCAGCGCCCCCGCGCATTGGGCACGAAAAATTCCGAATCAGCGGCGTCATGCGACATGAATTCCGCCCTGACTTCATCGCCAACCTCGAACGATGGCTGAGAAATGGCCGGTCCGAGCCAGGCCATTATTGTCGTCGCATCAACGTCCATGCTGGCAACTGCATTTTCGATTACGCCCGCTGCCAGACCTCGCCAGCCCGCGTGGGCTGCCGCTACGACAGTGCCGGACTGATTACTTAACAGGACCGGCAGGCAGTCCGCCGTCCGGACAACGCAAATCCTGTCCGTTGTCCGGCTGACTGAGCCGTCGGCCTGTGGCGGTTCCGCGAGCTGTTCGGCCTGGACAACATTGGCACCATGAACCTGCTCCAGCCAGAAGGGTTCACCGTTGAGGCCCAGCGCATCGAAGTGGCAATTACGCAATGTCGTGCCCGCAATAACCGGCGCGGGCCAGTCTGCCAGGATGCAGTTATCCACCACGGCTGCCTTTGCGCAAACATTCAATGAGGTGCTGAAAATCCTCCGGTGGCGGCACCTCAAATTCCATTCGTTCCTGACTCACAGGATGCACGAACGCCAGTCGCGTGGCGTGCAGCGCCTGGCGTTTGAAGTGACGCAGGACCTCGATGACCTCATCCGATGCCCCCTTCGGCAGGGCCAGCCGCCCCCCGTAGGTCGGATCGCCGACCAGCGCATGGCGACGATGGGCGAAATGCACTCGGACCTGATGCGTGCGGCCGGTTTCCAGCTTCACATCGACGTAGGTGAAACCCCGAAAGCGCTCCTTGACGGTGTAATGCGTGACGGCGGGTTTGCCGTTTTGCTGCACGCTCTGGCGCTTCCTGTCCACCGGGTGACGGCCAATCGGTTCGCGAATGGTGCCGCCGCCGGTCAATTCACCGTTGCAGACAGCAAGATAATGACGCTCGATCTCACGTTCAGCGAGCAGGCGCACCAGTGCCGTATGTGTGGTCAGGTTTTTTGCGACCAGCAGCAAGCCGCTCGTGTTCTTGTCCAGACGATGAATAATGCCGGCCCTCGGTACCTCCTCAAGCGCCGTCACATGGTGCAACAGGCCGTTCATCAAGGTCCCGGCATAATTACCGGCCCCCGGGTGCACAACCAGGCCAGCCGCTTTGTTGACGACCAGCAGATCG
>JAUHYO010000292.1 GCA_030426325.1 Gammaproteobacteria bacterium
GCGTTGCATAACTTGCGCCACCGTAGCTGCCGATAACTTCGGTGCCCAAGTCGTCCGCCAGGATGAATACGATGTTCGGGTACTGCTGCTCCTGGTTCTTGGCGCAGCCGATCACTAAAAACAACGGCAGCAGACACTGGAGATGTCGGCGCACCTTCAATCGATTCCGGGAGCTATGCTTATGTCGTCGATCAGGTAGACGGCCGCCGCAGCCCGGGTCTCGGTGCCCGGAATATCTTCCGTGTTGATGCCGGCCGGATCCGTCGTCGCTTCGGCAAGAACGACAGGTTGAATTTCGCCGCGATATGGGCCGGTCCTGAAGACCAGTCGCTGCAATGCCTCGACGTCTACCGCGAACGGAATCGACTCGCCCAGCGTCGTGCCGTTGATAGACAACGCGTAACTTTGCTGCGCACTGTCCAGCCGCAGTTCGAACGTATGCCACTGCTGCTTTTGCATCGGCACAGGTCGAGGGACCTCGGCGTCCATATGGTCCACGCTGATCCAGTCGGTATCGAGGCGTATGCGCATTGGTCGGGCGCCGTGCTTGTCCTGAAACTCAATGTTCAGCGCATAGCCAAGCGGAATCTGCTGCGCGTTGACCCGGAACGTCGCTGTTATGGATTGGCTCTCGGGCAGTACCCGCTCGATGCGCGAGTAATCGACCGGCTCTTCGTCCCGCATCTCAAGCACCCGGTTGTCGGGATCATCCGGGTCCGCAACAATGCGCAGCGGTGCCCAACTCGGTTCGTAAATATTCCACTCGTTGAGCGCCATGACGTCGTCGATGTCCTGGAAATCCTGGCGGATGGGCCATTCGGCAATTCCCGTCACACCTGCCGGAATTCGTGCCACCCAAACGTCTTCCTTGTTGACGGTATAGGTAACCCAGGTGGCATCGCCGGGCGGATTGCCATTGCCGTCAATAATGCCGCGATAGTAGTGCGTGCCGAAGCGCTTGTGAATTCCCTGGTAGCGCCGGTATGGGATATCGTTGCGCAGGCTCAGCAGGTCGTCGAACGTGTGTCCGTCCGTACTCGTCATGGACGTCATCGGATAGCGGTTGCGTTCGGTCGCCGACTGGTTGTGAACCAAAATGTACTCACCATTGTCGGTCCGCTGCGCCCAGACTTTCGCGCCGTCGGTCTTGAGCGTGCGGTTCTTCGAAATTTTGCTCCAGGTTTCGCCATCATCCGGACTTATGGCGGCGTACTTGTTTTTCCACAGGCCGACTATCGCGCCGTCGGGACGACGGTAGTAGTTGAAGGCCTTTCCGGAACCCCCTGAGGATGTGATGTCCGCAGCAAAGTATTGCGAACCTGGCACGTCGCCCGGGACGATCGAATAGAAGCCGTCGTCGCCGCGATCTTCCTCCCACCATTGCAAGGTAATCAGCTTGTCGGCCAACAATGCTTCGCATGCCTCCCGGAAAGCGGCATCCAAGCTGTCGGTGTAAAGCGGATAACTAGTATTGGTTTCGTTCCACCCGGCATGGCGGTTGTAGCGTATGAAGTAGATCGGCCCCAGGCTGCCGTCCTGGTTGATCTCCCGCACCACCCTGCCAAGACCGGTGCCGGCATTGGGTGAATGGCGCGGCGTCGGCGAATAGCCGTAAAAACCCAGCGTCAGGAATTTGCCGTTTGGCGCGACATAGAATCCCATGCGCTGATGCATGACCGAGGTCATACCGGCATCAACGTGCAACCCGTCGGCATTGATTTCCGGCAATTCGTATTCCGGAAAGACAACCACGGGCTTATCCCAATGCCTGCCGTCCGACGACGTCACGATCTGGGTCTTTCCGGGTGGCGCATGCTCCTGGTAGACGTTGCTCAGGTATTGCACATAGTAGGTGTCATTCCAGTAAGCCAGCATCGGTTGGTGATTGTAGGTCCAACCGGCCGTGTCACTGTCGAAAGGCTCCGCGCGATTGGCTCGGTACACCTGGTAGTGATGGACACCGACGGCATGCGGCAGCCGGCCGTCATAGTAGCGGTAATCAGGAACGCGGTCGCCGATATACCGAATCGGTTCTTGCGCACTGTCCTCGATGGAAGGCGGCATCGTCTCGGCCGAGCCCGATTGCGCCAGGGTAAAACTGCCGATAACAAGGAGGGTTGTCGCGATTCGCGTGTTCATTCTATGCACTATTCTGTTAGGTATTGACTGAATTGACTTTGCGCATCTTGAATAACCGTAGCGCGCTCATCGTCGCAAAGTGTGATCATCGGCAGCGCCACATGTGGCTGACAAATATCAAATGCCTCAAGCATGGTTTTAAAGCGCGGAATTGATTGGCTTAGCGGGAAGCCTTCCTGGTAGTAGGCACTGATGATGTCGGTGATCGCCTGCAGGCGGTTGGCCTCCGCCGCATCGCCGCTTTTCGCGGCATCATAGATACCGCGGTATAGATGCGGTACCAGGTTCGCGCTACTGGGCACGATGCCGTCGAGGCCGTCAAGCAAACCGAAAGCTGATTTTGCAGCCCATCCCAGGTGAAACGTGAAGTCCTCGCGGTCGCGCCACCGGTCGAGGCAATCCCGAAGTCGTTCCTCACTGCGTTCCGAATCTTTTGCGCCAACGACGTTCTCATGCTGACTCAATTCGTCGAGCAAGGTGACCGGCACCGACAGCTTGGTTGTCACAGGAATGTTGTACAACAGCAGCGGCAGAGGACTGGCGTCCGCAAGCGCGCCAAAGTACGCGGCCATTTGGCCTTCGTCGATAGGATAGTAGCACGGCAGGTGTGCAACGACCGCGTCAGCGCCTAATTCTTTGTAACGATGCGCTTTCTCCACGCTCGCTTCAAAGCAATTGTCTGCGATGCCGGCGTACACGATCTGGCGGCCGTTCGTTGTGCTGACGGCAAGCCCGACCAGCCGCTCTTTCTCTGCATCTGAGAGGGACGCTGATTCCCCGGTTGTTCCAGCGACGAACGGCGCACAGCGATTCTTGACCAGCCCGGCGATGATTTTCTCGACGCCCGCCGGGTCGACAGCGCCCGACGCGTCCAGCGGCGTAACCATCGGCACGATAACGCCGCAGTATGTTGTCTTGATATTCATGCTTTAGTGCGCCGCACGGTAGATAGCTTTTGCATCATCCAGCGTTACCTCGCGCAGGTTGTTTCTCAGCAAGCGCTGCACCTTCAATGCCCCCTCGGCCAGCGAATCAATAGCATCAAGCGGTATGTCGATCTCGGACAGCCGTGACGGGATTCTGCAGTCGGCAATCAGCTGACGAATGATTGCGATACCACGCTTTGCGGTTTCCTCGTCGTCGACGCCCGTAGCAGCGCCCAGCGCAGTGGCAACCCGCGCATACTGGGGAACAGCGCTTGGCAGATTGAACTCCATTACATAGGGCAACAGCAGCGCATTCGACAGTCCATGCGGGACGTGGAACTCGGTGCCGAGTGGGTAAGCCAGCGCATGCACAGCGCCCGTGTTGACCGGCCCGAGGCACATGCCGCCGTAGACACTACCCAGGGCAACGTCTGTGCGAGCATCGATGTTGCGACCGTCTCCACAGGCCGTGACAAGACTTGCGCCGATCAGGCGAATCCCTTCGAGTGCGATGACGTCAGCCATCGGGTGAGCGAAGTTATTAGCGATGGCTTCGAGACAATGCGTCAAAGCGTCAATCCCGGTGGCAGCGGTCACCGAGGGCGGAACCGAAACGGTGAGTTCCGGACAAATATAGGCTGCGTCCGGAACGAGGAACGGACTGATGACCCCCACCTTGGCGCCACTATCGCTGGTAAAAAGTGCGTTTGGGGAAACTTCGCTACCGGTTCCTGACGTCGTCGGTACACATATCATCGGTGTCTGGCGTTCGGCGAGATTGCCGATGCCAACAATTTCATCCGTCGTTTGCGTGTTTTTCATCTGTGCTGCAAGTAGCTTAGCGACGTCCATGACGCTGCCGCCACCAATTCCGGCGACACAATCCGCCGCGAACATGCGAAGACGCTCAAGCAATGCTTCGAACTCCGCAAATGTCGGTTCGTTGACTATTGAAAAGTCGAACTCGCAAC
>JAUHYO010000293.1 GCA_030426325.1 Gammaproteobacteria bacterium
CCTGGCCGGCAAGCGCGTGCTTATTCGTGAAGACCTGAATGTGCCGGTCGAGGGCGGTACAGTCACTTCCGATGCGCGTATCCGGGCAGCGCTGCCTACGATCAGGGCAGCGCTGGACGCAGGTGCCGCAGTGATGCTGATGTCGCACCTTGGCCGACCGACTGAGGGCCAGCCTGATGAGGCTTTCTCACTGCAGCCGGTGGCCGACTGCCTGTCTGCCTTGCTTGGTCGTCCCGTGCCGCTTCGAAAAGACTGGATCGATGGCGTCGATGTGAAGCCCGGCGATCTTGTGCTGCTCGAGAATGTCCGGTTTCTTGTTGGAGAAAAAGCATCCGAGCCGGTTCTGTCGCAAAAGATGGCGGCGTTGTGTGATGTATTTGTCATGGATGCGTTTGGTACTGCACACCGTGCCCAGGCCAGTACCTACGGCGTCGCTGAGTTTGCACCGGTTGCCTGCGCGGGTCCCTTGCTCGCCGCGGAGCTCAAGGCGCTCGCGAAGGCACTCGATAATCCTTCGAGACCGTTTGTCGCAATCGTCGGAGGCTCCAAAGTCTCGACCAAACTGACCGTGCTGGATGCGCTTTCGGAAATTGTCGATTGCCTGATCGTCGGCGGCGGTATTGCCAATACTTTTATAGCCGCGGCGGGGCACAACGTCGGCAAGTCATTGTTCGAGGCGGACATGCTCGATACCGCACGGCAATTGGCGGCAAATACCGAAGATCGCGCTTCGATACCGGTGCCCAGCGATGTCGTTGTGGCCAGTGAGTTCTCGGCCGATGCGGCAGCGACTGTGCGATCTGTTGACGCTGTTTCGAACGATGAATTGATACTCGATATCGGCCCGGAAACTGCCGCTGATTTTGCCAATATTCTTGCCAGTGCCGGCACCATTATCTGGAACGGTCCGGTCGGTGTTTTCGAGTTCGACCAGTTTGGTGATGGCACGCGTATCCTCGCCGAGGCGATCGCAGAGAGCAAAGCGTTCTCCGTGGCCGGTGGCGGCGACACACTGGCGGCCATCGACAAGTACCGCGTTGCCGATGGCATTTCCTATATATCGACGGGTGGTGGCGCATTCCTGGAGTTCGTGGAAGGAAAGACTTTGCCCGCCGTATCGATTCTGGAAAAGCGGGCCAGCGAGCGTCGCGCGAACTAGGACTGGCCGGAGGCCCTATTGTGGCCAGGGACCCGTTATGGCGACTGTCATGCCGGGATACTGGATATTGACAAACAATGTCCTGCCATCCGGCGAAAAACAAACACCGGCGAGTTCCGAATCCGAATAGGCGTTGTTGGCAATCATGTATTGATGGCCGTCGGGCCGCACAGCGATCAGCGCGCAGTGGTCCGTACTGTCGTCGGTATCTTCGCAGACAATCAGGTCGCCCCACGGGGCCATCGTAAGGTTGTCGCAGTTGTGCAGCATCGAATCGGGCGTCGCTTCGGCGATTAAGGTCAATTCACCCGGCGCGTCCTGTTCCCGCGGGGCACCCTCAAAGGGACTCGGCTTGTAGGTGAAAATCTGGCCGACCCTGTCGGGGCCGCCGGTCGTGCAGGTGAACGCGAAGCCGTCGCCCGCGACTGCCAGGCCCTCTGCACGGGCAAAAGTCGCAGCGCCGTCTGTTGCACCGCGGTGGCGCAAGTCGTTCCGGCTGCTGTCAACGTCGTGAAGATCGATCCACCGCGTCTGCAGGGTTTCACCGATCGAGATTTCCTGCCGTTGCCAGTTTTGCGTTGGGGCCGAGGGTCTGTCCTGGATCGCGAGGGCTTGCAACCGACCACCCCGGTGCAATTCGCCCGGTACATTCGGCAAAAAGCGATAGAAGAGACTGTCCCACTGGTCTTCGGTCAGATAGACAACGCCACTCTTGTCGTGCACTGCTGCAGCTTCGTGCTCAAAACGCCCCATGTCTCGCAACGGCACCGCCTTGACCAGTTCGCGAGCCGACGCGGGTACTTCAAAAACGTAACCATGATCACAGTCTCTGATGATTTCCAAACCACGGCTGGGCGAGCCCGATCCCCTGGCGCTGAAACTTTCTTCGCACGATAGCCAGGAGTTCCACGGCGTCTTGCCCCCTGCGCAATTGGTGTCGGTGCCGCCGAGGCTAAGGAACTGGTATTCCGTTTCGCGAGTCGCCGGATTGTAGATGGTGGTCGTCGTTCCGCCGGCGCCCGGTGTCTTGTTGCCGCCGCGATCATAAAGCTGCGATTTTTTTGATTCCGGGAGTTTTTGCAATTGCCGCTCAAATGGCCCGGCTAAATCCGATAACGGTGTCAGTTCGTGGTTGCAAACAAGGATGACGCGACCGTTGTCGCCTGGAAATGCCGCCATCCCGTCGTGCGCGCCAGGCACAGACAGCCCATCGTTCATCGGTGAACCACGACGGGAAACAATGTCGTACCTGAATCCTTCAGGAATATCGATCAGCCGGGCAGGATCCGCTTGCAATGTCAGCCGCTGAAGCCGTTTCGCCGAGCTCCCGAATGCCGAGGTCGATATTGTTGAGGCGGCCAGGATGCTTTTGAGAAAACGGCGGCGATTAAGCATGAGTGATTTCACTTGAAACCCAATTGCATTAGCATAGCAGCGCTCATGTTACAGCTGTGCAATAATCCCGCGCATGATTAGCCGAACCAAAATAGTCGCGACGCTGGGTCCAGCCTCTGACGACTCTAAAACACTGTGCAAGATGCTCGAAGCCGGGCTTGACGTTGCGCGACTCAACTTTTCCCATGGCGAAGCCAGCGATCACGAAAGACGGGCCGACCTGCTACGCAAGGCTGCTCAGATAACGGGCCGTGAGGTCGGCATCATGGGCGACCTGCAGGGCCCGAAGATTCGGATATGCCGTTTCAAGGAGCACAGCGTGTCGTTGCAGAACGGCGACGCGTTTTTTCTCGACAGCAAACTGGGGTTCTTCGATGGCGACCAGAATGGTGTCGGCGTCGCACTGGACACCATTCACGAAGATCTGGCACCTGGCGATATTCTGCTGTTGAACGACGGCATGATTACGCTCGAGGTCGAGCGAATTGACGGTACGCGAATTCATACGGTTGTTGTCAATGGCGGCATCTTGTCCGACCACAAAGGCATCAATCTGAAAGGTGGCGGATTGTCGGCGCCTGCATTGACCGATATCGACAAGGAAAACATCAAGCTCGCAGCAAAAATGCAGCTCGACTTCCTTGCGGTGTCATTCGTGCGCAACGGTGAAGACGTGCGCGAGGCGAGGCGCCTGCTCCAGGAAGCGGGCGGCCATGCTCATATTGTGGCGAAAATCGAGCGTGCTGAAGCCGTTCTGAACATCGATTCCATAATTGAAGTCGCCGACGTCATCATGGTGGCGCGCGGAGACCTCGGTGTGGAGATGGGTTATGCCGAGCTGACGGGCATCCAGAAAAAACTGATTCGCAAGACGCGCAAGGCGCACAAGATTGTAATTACGGCGACTCAAATGATGGAGTCGATGATCCAGAATCCGATTCCGACGCGGGCGGAAGTTTCCGATGTTTCGAATGCGGTAATGGATGGCACGGACGCACTGATGCTATCGGGTGAGACCGCGGTCGGTGCTTATCCTGTCCAGGCAATTCGCGCGATGTCGGAGATTGCACTTGGTGCAGAAAAGTATCCGTTGCCGGTGAGCCGTACCAGTCATCGAATGGACGATCATTTTGAGCAAGTCGATGAAGCGATTGCGATGGCGACGATGTACATGGCGAATCACATGTCGGTCAAAGCGATTATTGCATTGACGGAATCCGGTTCGACCACGCGCTGGATGTCGCGAATTCGTTCCGATATCCCGATTTACGCGTTTACGCCGCATGTTGCGACCAGTCGACGCGTCGCTTTGTACCGCGGAGTATACCCAGTGCATTTCGCAATCGACCCGGACAAGCCACGCGCGCTGTACCAGGATATCTTCGACACGCTGTTGTCGAACAAGCTGGTCGATGTCGGCGATCTCGCGATTCTGACCAAAGGTGATCTCGACGGTATTTCGGGGAGCACCAATTCC
>JAUHYO010000294.1 GCA_030426325.1 Gammaproteobacteria bacterium
ACCAGGGACTCGCATTTGATGTCGCCGTGCATTTCGGCTCGCTGGTTGCGGTGTGCGTCTTCTTCCGTAAGGATATCGCTGCCTTGATATCCGGCGGTATCAGCGTGCTCGGTGGCGACATCAAATCGCCTCAATCGAAAATGGCGCTGGCGATCGCCCTTGGTACCGTCCCGGCTGCGGTCAGCGGTCTTTTGTTCGCGTCCTGGATCGAGGTTAATCTTCGCGATCCGGCGGTCATTGTCTATACGCTGGCGGGCTACGGCATTCTGATGGCGGTTGCGGACCGCATCGGCAAGAGCGACCGAAATATGACCAACGTCGTTTTCAAAGATGCTCTGATCATTGGCTGTGCTCAGGCGCTCGCACTGGTGCCCGGCACCTCCCGGTCCGGTATCACGATAACCGCAGCGCGATTCCTGGGTTTCGCGCGGCAGGACGCTGCCCGTTTTTCCTTCCTGTTGTCGGCGCCAGTAATATTTCTTGCGGCAAGCTACAAATTTTTGCAGTTGGTCACGGGCGAAGAGGCCGTCGCCTGGGGACAGCTTGGACTTGGCGCCCTGGTTTCCTGCGTCGTGGCCTATCTCAGTATCGAATTCTTCATGCGCTTCGTGACCCGTATCGGTCTTGCACCATTTGCGATTTACCGGCTGATTCTGGCCGGCGTCATCCTGTATGTCCTGGTTTAGAGCGACAGCACTCGTATTGTTGGCGGGGCCTGCCTGGGCGATCGAAGGCTTCGTGATCGGTGCCGGTCTCGAAGTCGACACCGACGACGCGATGGCCGCAACCCTGTCGGCCGACCTCGGCATCGCCAGCGAAACCTGGCTGTCGGCGGCAGTGGCCACGAGCCGGGTGGATCTGCCACGAGGTACCCGCATCGACACGCTGTACGCGGACCTGGGAATCGATCACTGGTTTCAGCCCATTGGAATACGCGCAGGCTTGGCGTATTGGGGCGACAGTAATGTTCTGAGTTCTAACGACTATCGGGGCTCGCTGTACTGGCGAAATGATCGTTTCAGTATTTCCGGCAATTACGAATTCCGGGATTTCACGCTGGATATTTTTCGCTTCGATGCATTGCCCGGCCAGGACATCGAGTTTCATGCAAACGGTGTTGGTTTGTCGCTGCGCGTTGAACTCAGCCCGACTGTCGATTTGAATTTGTCGGGAATGGACTACGAATACAACGTTAACCTCGGCGTCGCACAGAACCGCCGTATTGTGGACCTTCTGTCCGTGTCCCGACTGAGTTTGCTGAACAGCCTGCTGGATCATCGGGCAAGTGTTGCGGTCGGCGTCGACGTCGGGGACAGTCGCTGGAGCCTGGATTACGCAACGTCGACGGGGATTGTCGATGGGCGTGATACTGACTCCGTGACGCTACGCTTCTTGACGCCGATGGGCGGCAGGAGTGACATCGAGTTTGGTCTGGGTGTCGACCGATCCGATGATTTTGGCTCGGTGACCCTCTTTTCAGTATTTCTTTACTTTTACGGCTAGATCGACGCCTTGAATTGCCGCAGTTCCCCGAGGCGCGCCTCGCGAATCGCCGTGGGAATATCCTGCCCGGAATGTGCCGCCGCGATCGCAGCCGAGTCGATGCTTGAGGCTGCAGCCAGCGCACCACGAAAGTAGTCGGCCTGCTCGTAGGGTCTATCTTCAAGCCCCGTGCGCCCGCGGGCATCGGCTTCGCAGGCGGTCAGGAACTGCTCAAAGCGCTCGGGCCGGCGGAAAGCGTCCGTTTTTTCCAGTACTTTCAGCAGGGTTTTTTCTCTCAGCTCGAACGCGCGATGGCAGTGTGTATGAAACTCCGAAACGATCAGCGCAAGGTCGCGCGCGCTTTTGGGGACCGGCAGGCGCTCCGACAATTTGCGGATCAGGCTGCAACCACGGGCTTCGTGGCCAGGGTGGCTTGGCCATTGTGATTTCGGCGTCGTGCCCTTGCCCAGGTCATGCGTGAGGGCCGCGTAGCGAACGTCAAGCGAATCGCTCAGCACTTCGACCTGGTCGAGCACCAGCATTGTATGCAGGCCGGTATCGATTTCGGGATGCCATTTGGCGGGTTGCGGTACGCCGAACAATGCATCGATTTCAGGAAACAGGCGTTCCAGAGCACCGCAGCTGCGAAGCACTTCAAAATAAACGCGCGAATTTCCTCGCCGCAATGCGGCTTCGGTTTCTTTCCAGACGCGATCCGGCACCAGTGCGTCGATTTCCCCCTGATCGACCATTTTTCTCATCAGGCTCATTGTTTCGCCGGCAATGCGGAAACCCTGTCCAGCGAAGCGAGCCGCAAACTTCGCGACTCTCAGAACACGCACCGGGTCTTCACTGAAAGCCTCCGAGACATGGCGGAGAACCCTGTTCTCAATATCCCTGATACCGCCGTACGGATCGACAAGCCTGCCATCGGAATCTTTGGCGAGCGCGTTAATCGTCAGGTCGCGGCGCAGTAAATCGTCTTCGATCGAAACCTTCGGGGAAAAGTCGACAGAAAATCCGTGATAACCGGGCGCGGTTTTCCGCTCTGTTCGCGCAAGTGCATATTCTTCATGGGTTTCGGGGTGCAGGAAAACCGGAAAATCCTTGCCCACCTGCTTGTAACCCTGGTCGAGCAACTCAGACGGTGTGGCGCCCACGACACACCAATCCCTCTCTTTCAGAGGAATCCCCAGTTGTTCATCACGAACCGCGCCGCCAACGAGATAGACTTGCATCGCGCAATAGTAACCGACAATTGTGGTTGACGTTTCACCGCAGCAGCCAGCAAAGTCAGGCGATGCCAAAGACGATCCTCGTATTGATAATTTGTGGGCTCTTATCGGGCTGCTACGTTATGCAGGCGGCCTCCGGGCAATGGGAGGTAATGCGAAAGCGGCAGCCCATTGCCGAAGTGCTTGCGGATCCGGCAGCGCCAGATGAACTCGTCGCGCGGCTCAGGCTGATCGACGAGGCACGGGATTTTTCAATCAGTGAACTCGGGTTGCCGGACAACTCAAGCTATCGAAGCTACGCCGACCTGGAAAGGGACTTCGTTGTCTGGAATGTCACCGCGGCGCCGGAATTCTCGCTGCAAGCGAAGGTCTGGTGTTTCCCGGTTGTCGGCTGCGTCAGCTATCGCGGTTATTTTTCAAAGCAGGACGCGATCAAGGCATCGGAACGCCTGAGCAAAAAGGGATTCGATGTCGCCGTGGGTGGTGTGGTTGCCTATTCAACACTCGGCAAGTTCAGCGATCCCATATTGAATACGATGACGCACTGGAGTGATCTTCGTCTGGTCGGAGTACTTTTTCACGAACTGGCGCATCAGCGCCTCTATGTAAAAGACGACTCGCGCTTCAATGAATCCTTTGCGTCAGCGGTAGAAGAAATCGGTTTGCAACGTTGGCTGGAATCACATGGCAATGCAGCGGAATACGATCAGTATCGGGCGCAACAGGACTTTCAGGAACGGATTTCACTTACAGTGAATGCGGCCCGTGACGACTTGCAGGAGATCTATACACTCGATATTGCCGAGGAAGAGATGCGGGAGCGAAAACGCGAACGCCTGGCCGAGCTGACTGAGGGCCTGAAAGCCGTCTCAAAAGAGGCCGGTCGATCGATGTGGGCTTACCCGGAGAACGAACTGAACAATGCTCATCTCGCATTGACCGGACTGTACGAAGGATTGCAGCCGCAATTCAGGGCGCTGTATCGTGCATGTGATGAGAGCCTGCCACGCTTCTACAAGGCTGCCGCGCACCTGGGCGACCTGGAAAGATCCGAGCGCGACCGGCGATTAGCGGCTGGCGACTTGCGGGGTGTCTTCGACGGCGCGGACATCGTGCAGAATTTCGAGCTGCTCAATCCGGCGCGCAACTATTTCGGCAAATATTACGACCTCTATGCCAAGGTCGACACCGAGCCGGAACGGTTCCTGGAATTCGAACGCTGGTGGGGCGGCTATTTCCTGCTCAATGAAGCGGAAATGAAATGGATCGTCGAGCAGCTTTTCGTCGGCAACAGGCTGGCGAAGAACG
>JAUHYO010000295.1 GCA_030426325.1 Gammaproteobacteria bacterium
GGAAACGATGCTCCGACAACTTGTTACCGAACCGTTCCGTATCAAAGTCGTTGTTGGTGCAAATATTGATCAGCGTACCGTCGGTGGGCAACACGGTGTAAACAGGCAACACATCGCGCGAACCCGCAGGGACCGTGGTCTGGTTGTCACCGTAGTCATTGAGCCCCACCAGGTCGACGTTTTCGCGAGTGAGCTGGGAATCAACGAACGGAAGATCGGCCGCCTGGACTTCGCTGCGCAACGCGGTCGCAAAACTGAACAAAGTGGTGAAGGCGTCCGTTGTCGACTGCGGGCCGGTCATGACATTGTAAATTGGCTCGAAGCCGATCGAACCGGTATCCGTCCCGTCAATATCTGTGTCAAAAAGATCATAGAGCAATGTCGCAACGGACATTTCATTGTAGTAGCCCTGGTGCCCGCGATTTTCGCCCTCGGTATCGATCCGGAAGCCGGCTGACTCCAGCGGGCTGCTGGTATCACAATATTGCGGATTGTCCAGTGCAATTGCGGCAAGTGCGGTTGCAAAGCCCTCGCCAAACGCCAATCTAGGGTCGAGCGTTTCACCGATTTGGTGCGCACCACCAATCGAATCGGAACGCGAGAAATTGTCCTCGAAGTAATGACCCCACTCATGCACCGTCACGTGGTCGTCAAATTCTTCCGTATCATCGCTTGCATCGCCCAGCAAAAACAGCGAGTCGATGTCGCCGCGATAAAACGATGAACTCAGTTCGCCCGTATCGATATCCGTTGGACTGACCAACGTATTGTTGACACTCCAAAACGCATCGAGTGGCGGGAACGTCGCCGTTGGATCAACCGCCGTGATCATTTCCATGCCATCCATGATGGCATCCAGAATCGCAAACGGTGCCGCCTGGCGGGGCCCGGTATAGGCACTGCCGTTCCAGCCAGTCGTCGCAGTGAAGTCAGCATCGAATATGTTCGCCACGCCGGTATTAAATGTGGGGAAATCCACAACGTAGAGCGGACGCGTCGCCAACGGTGGCGGGCTGGGGGACAAATCAACATTGTCACGAACCTCGACATCCCAGGCGGCCGGCCCGGAACTCTTCAGTTCGGCACGCACTCGAACGTACACATCCTGGCTCGCATCGATACCGGCAAATGAATAGCTGCCGTCGCTGCCCGACACCGTCGAGCCGAGCAGATTGTCGCCCGAATCAAATAACTGCACCGTGGCGCCGCGAATCGGCCGAACTTCCGGATTGTCGAGATTCAGTCCGCGGCAATTGGCGTTCGGCAGTGCAAATTCGAAAGTCACTGTCCCGGCAACGCTAACCTGACTCAGCGCTTCCTGAACCGTAATATCGACAGAATCCATCGAGCTGTCGAATCCGTCGTCTACCGTTAACTGAAAGGTCAACACGACGGGCGACGTTACATCCGGCGACGTAAAACTGGGTTCGGCAACGTTCGGATCGGACAAGGCAACGTTGGGGCCAGCAATTTGCAGCCAGGCGTAGGTAAACGGATCACTGTCCGGATCCGACGAGCTGCTGCCATCGAGATTGACCGTCGACAGCTCGGCAACCGTCTGGTCCGGACCGGCATTGGCGACCGGCGCACTGTTGATGCCGATGCCGATGTCATTAACGATGACATTGACCGTGGCCGTACCGGTCGCACTGCCATCACTCACCTGAAGCCGGAACGTCAGCGTCTCCGGCGTATTCACCGCCGTGACATCGGGTGCATCGAAACTGGCTTGCACGGAGGTGGCATTGGTCAGCGTGACGGTCGTGCCCGCCGTCTGTGTCCACGAATAGGTGATGGCGTCGCCATCGGCATCGGCGGACAGGCTGCCATCCAGCGTGACCGACGAAAGTTCATCAACCACCAAATTAGCGCCTGCGTTGGCGACCGGCGCCCGATTCGCCGGAGGCTCGGGCTCCGAAGAGCCGCTGCCGCCGCAGGCCGAAAGTATCAATGCAACTGCGAGAATAAGCGCAGTCTTCTGTTGAATCGCTGAATCCATGGTTTCTCTACCCCGCCCAGGTCGACGTTTATACTACCTGCCCTTCGTTAACACGAACATGCTCGAAGCCGTCCGCATTTGGCGACAGCCCGGCGTAGTGTCACAAACGAGAATGCGACCCAGGTCCGTACCGTGAGACCCACTATTGTTAAACTCTGACGCGTTGCAAAGAGCGCGGTTCACAGTTTTCGTGATCGAAACACAGGACAGAGAAAAACCCAATGAAAAACAACAAGATATTGGTCACCGGTGGCGCCGGATACATCGGCAGTCACGTGGTCCGGCAGCTTGGCAAGGCGTCCGAGGACGTCATTGTGCTCGACAATCTGTCGAGTGGCTTCGAAGCGGCCGTAACATCGGGCGAGCTCGTTGTCGGCGATACCGGCGATGCGGGTCTGCTGGAAAAGATCTTCTCCGGCAACAACATCGACACCGTTATGCATTTCGCGGCCCATACCGTGGTGCCTGAGTCCGTATCGGATCCGCTCAAATATTACCGCAACAATACAGCCTCGAGCCGTACGCTCCTCGAAGCAGCCGCAAACCACGGCGTGAAGAATTTCGTGTTCTCATCAACGGCTGCGGTCTACGGCATTCCGGACGGTGGCAAGGCGTCCGAGGATTCGAAGACACAACCCATTAACCCCTACGGCACATCGAAGTTAATGACCGAGTGGATGCTTCGCGACCTCGCGGCCGCGGGTGGCCCCCGCTACGTCGCTTTGCGATATTTCAATGTCGCCGGGTGCGAACCCTCCGGCACGATCGGCCAATCGACACCAAAGGCAACGCTGCTGGTCAAGGTCGCTTGTGAAGCGGCGACCGGTCGTCGGCCTGGCGTTTCCATTTTCGGCACCGACTACCCGACGCCGGACGGCACCGGGCTCCGCGACTATATCCACGTGGAAGACCTGGCTTCCGCCCACCTGGATGCATTGACCTACTTGCGTGCCGGCGGCGAATCCACCGTTCTCAACTGCGGCTACGGTCATGGATACAGCGTCCGGGAAGTGCTGAAAGCCGTCGAGAAGGCGAACGGCGAGGCCCTGTCGATTTCCGAACAACCGCGACGCGCGGGCGACCCCCCTGAACTGATCGCAGTCGCCAATCGGGTTCGCGACGTACTCGGCTGGTCGCCAAAATTTGACGATCTCGACACGATCGTTCGAACCAGCCTGGAATGGGAGCGCAAGATTACAGCACGCGACCCGAGTGCTTACTGGGCTGACTGAGATACACCCAAACCTCGCCGGTGTTAGACTTTCGCCATGAGATTCCCGCGCCCTCGATCACTGAACGGACTGATACTCGTCGGTTTCGGGCTCGTTGCCTTGCCACTGTTGATTGCTGTGATCTGGGCGCTGGTCAATCTCGACCGGGTGGCCGAGCAAAGCGAGTTGCTGGTGTCGACAGGTGTCGAAGCGGCAGAGAACAATCGCCGTATCAACGAGCGCCTGATTTCACTTGAACGCAGCGCCCGCCTCTACCAGGTACTGAAGACCGCGGACAGCCTCCAACTCGTCACACAGAACCTTCAGCGATTCGACGCCTTATTGCAGGAAATGGCGCCATTGGTTGCGGAAGCGCAGGCCAGTGAACTGGCAACCGCGGTCGGTGCCGAAGCCGCAGGCATCGTAGCCAGAATTTCACGCCCCGCCGCCAGCGACGCTGAGCTGATCGCAGCAATTCAGAGTTTTGAACCGCTGAGTCAGACCGTAACGAGGCTCACCAATATTCTTACCGCCCACATTGACAACAAGTTGTCGGCATTGCGGGCAACTGCAAGAAACGCACAACGAGTTTCAGCCTGGCAAGTTGCGGCATTGGTACCCGGTACACTGATCCTGGTGTTGATTTTTACCCTACTCGTTGCACGTCCGATTCGGCAAATCGACCGCGCCATCGGGCAGCTCGGCGAAAGCGGATTTTCGAAGCCAATTGTCATCAAGGGACCGACTGACCTGCAACGGCTCGGCCGACAGCTTGAATGGCTGCGCCTTC
>JAUHYO010000296.1 GCA_030426325.1 Gammaproteobacteria bacterium
TCGCAATTGGAAAGCTGGCAAATGGGGCTGTAGCGATAAACCCAAGGAAACGCTCAATAACAGAAACGCCGGCATCCGCAATATCCAGCGCCAACCGTCCGAGGAACGGCTGCCAGCGATATAGACACAGGGCGAGCAATGTGGCCGGAACGACAATCAGGCTGAAAACCGGTACAGCGACCAGGTTCGCAAGGGGTGACAGAAAGGCGATACGGCCGAAATACAAGGTGGTGAGTGGCAGCAGTCCGAGGAGCAACGCAAATTGTATGCCGGACAGCTGTCGAAGCCAGTTCCGGAGGCGGCCCGCCGGGGACGAGGCCGCGACGCTGTATTGAGCCGGCTGCGCGTACCACAGCAATACAACCACGGCGCCAAAGGACAACAGGAAACCGGGCCGCATGATCGACAACGGATCGACCACGTAGACAAGGACCGCTACCAGCGCAATCACACGCGGCGAATCCCGACGGCGTCGAAGCACTAAAGCCAGCGCCGCCAGCGCCAGCATCAGCGTCGCACGCTGGGACGGTACGGCAAAACCCGAGACAAGGGCGTATGCACCCGCGATCATCGTGGCGAAGCCCGTTGCCCGGTCAAGGTGGCTACCACCAAGCCGCAGGCACCCGAAAACCAGCGTCAACAGTGCGAATGCGGAGCTTGCCGCGAGGCCGATATGCAATCCGGATATCGCCATCAAATGGCTTGTGCCGGTCCTTGCATATCGGTCCCACTGCGCTCGCGACAGGAGATGCCGTGCGCCGATACCCACCGCCACAATGACAGCCGCGGAGTCGCCCGCATTGGCCGTCACAAACTCGACAAAACCCTGTCGGAAATCACTAGTCGTATGCTGTTCGGCGGACTGCAACAGGCGATTGCGCTTTCCAGGCACGACGTAGCCGCTGGCATGAATACCCTCGCGAAACATCCAGTCCTCGAGCCGAAAGGCACCGGGATTGCTGTGACCGCGCGGTCTGCGAAGGCGCAGTTCCAGTTCCCAGGTTTCCCCGAGCTTCGGCAGTACCGACGGTTCGTACCAGCTGACCCTTGAGCGCTGGGGCAGGCGATGATCGTTTACCGGTTCGACCAGTATTGTCACGGCCGCGCCGACCGGCCGCGGAAAATCGACGATGCGAACCTTGACGTGCATGCTGTCGCCTTCGAACAGGGAGTCAATCCGATTTTTGACGACGCCTTCGCCGGCGGAAATGAATAAGAGATACCCGCACATCGTGTACGCCGCGAAACGCCACCGGCGCATGAAAAACATCGCGATAGTTGCAACAAACATGGCCAGACAGAGGTCCGAGTCGGGTAGAACCCTGCTATGCTGCGCCGCGAAGCCTCCGGTGAGTAACAGCAGCGAGGCACGAACGATCGTCGTCGATTGAATTATTGATATTGACTTCACAAACCATCAAAACCGGAACACAGGTCGATGCCAAGGCGCTTTTTCAGGAAATTTGCGTTTAAACGCCAGAATGTCAGTGAACAATGGTTCATGAGCCCCTTTCGTCACCTGCTGCACGATCAGCGGCTTTGGGGTGTTCGGCGACGGACCGTCGTTCCGGCATTTGCATTGGGCCTGTTTATCTCGTTTCTGCCAACGCCGGGTCATACCCTGATGGGCGCCCTCGCGGCTCTTGGCCTGCGAATCAACATCCCGGTGGCGGCGCTGTCGACCTGGGTCAGCAACCCACTGACGATGGCGCCGATGTACTACTTCGCCTATCGGCTCGGCCGCGGCCTGCTGGACACGCCGTTGCGGCAATTTGAGTTTGAAATGTCATGGGGCTGGGTATCGAATACCTTCGTAACAATCTGGCAGCCGATGCTGCTTGGCTGTGTCATTCTTGGCATCGTTAGCGCGGTCGTCGGATTCATAGCGCTGGATTTGCTTTGGCGATCGTCAATTGCCGACTACAAGAGCCGCAAACAAAAGAGTCGCCGGGATCGCCTGGGCTAACTAGCCGCCTTCAGCTTGCCATCTTCCAGAACGAGTATTCGGTCCATGCGTTCGGCAATCGAATGATCGTGAGTCACGATAATCAGGCTGGTTTGCAATTCCTGGTTCAGCTCCAGCATAAGCTGCAGCACATGCTCACCATTGCCGGAATCCAGGTTACCAGTCGGCTCGTCCGCGAGGACCAGCTGCGGCCGCGTGATCAGGGCGCGGGCGACGGCGGCGCGCTGACGTTCGCCGCCAGACAGCTCGCCCGGTTTGTGATTCAGCCGCTCGCCCAGACCGACCCGATCCAGTAACTCGCGCGCCTGCCCGAGCGCATCGGCACGCGTTTCGCGACGGATCATCAGCGGCATCGCAACGTTTTCTTCAGCACTGAATTCCGGTAGCAGGTGGTGAAACTGATAGACAAAACCAATGTAGCGATTTCTCAAATCGCCCTTGGCCGCCTCGTTCTTGCCGTGCATTGGCTGACCATTGACCAGGACCTCGCCGGTCGTCGGTTCATCGAGACCGCCCATGATTTGTAACAGCGTTGTCTTGCCCGAACCGGACGCGCCGATTATCGCAACGCGTTCCGCTGCGGGTACCACGAGATCGACACCATTCAGTACCGTGAGCGTCAATGCCTTGTGGTCCGACGACCCCTCGCGGAAGCTTCTGACGACATTGCGACATTCGAGAACGGGACTAGTCATATCGTAGGGCCTCCGCTGGCGCCGTATTCGCTGCAACGGTTGCAGGATAAAGTGTGGACAGCAGTGCAAGCACCAGTGCTATGACTGCGATAAAAGTGACATCACCGTAGTGTAACTCGGACGGCAGATCGCTGATAAAATAGACATCGGCAGCAAGAAACTTGATGCCAAACGCCGATTCGAGAAACGCGATGACGCGCTCGAGGTTTAATGCAAGCAAGACCCCCGATGCGACACCCGCCAGCGTGCCGACAATTCCAACGATACTGCCCTGCGTGATAAAGATTTTCAGAATGCTGCGAGGGTGCGCGCCAATCGTTCGCAGTATCGCAATGTCGGATTGCTTGTCTTTTACGACCATGACCAGCGTCGATACGATATTGAACGCCGCAACAGCGACGACCATTAGCAATATGACGAACAAGATCGACTTGGTGATCTGAATCGAACGAAAGAAATTGACATGCAGGCGAGTCCAGTCGCTCACAAGTACCAGTTCACCGTTCTCCAGCGCAACTTCCCGAACAATGGACGGCGCCTGGTAAACGTCATCAACCGCCAGGCGAATGCCGCTGATCGCGTTCTGCATTCGATAAAGTTTCTGTGCGTCGGCAATATTGATGTAAGCCAGCCGTCGATCGAACTCGTACATGCCAACCCGGTAGATTCCACTCACCGTAAATCGCTTTGTCCGCGGCATTACGCCCGCCGGCGTAACCCGGCCTTCCGCCAATGTAACCGTTACCTTGTCGCCGACCGAAGCATTCAACGCCTGCGCCAGCTCGACACCCAGTACAATCCTGAACTCGCCAGGTGCAAGGTCAGTCAGCGCACCTTCCTGCATGACGCCGGAAATGCCGGATACTGAGCTTTCCAGTTCGGGGTCAACGCCGTGCAATTCGACGCCGCTGATAGCCTTGCCGAAAATCAATAGACCCTTGCCATCCACGTACGGTGCAACCGCCCTCACCCCTTCATGACGATTCGCAATCGCGATGAGTTTTTGCGGTCCCGGCAATACGCCTTCAGTGCCTTCGATACTCGCATGAGCCGTCATCGCCAGCAGCCGGTCTTTTAGTTCACGCTCGAATCCATTGACGACCGACATCACGACGATTAGCACCATGACGGCAATCGCGATCCCCAGCATCGAGATCGCGGAAATTAATGAAACGAAGCTGTTGTTACTGCGTGACCGGACATAGCGACTGCCGATCCAGTACTCGAAAGGCCTACTCATAGCGAAGCGCTGCAGCAGGATTCACCAACGCCGCCCGACGAGCCGGATACAAGGTGGCCAGCGATGTCAGGATGAATGCAGATATCGCGATCGTAAGC
>JAUHYO010000297.1 GCA_030426325.1 Gammaproteobacteria bacterium
GCCTGATCGGCAACGCGAAGTGGGGCGGTGTTCGTCTTCGCGATTTATTGTTGGACGCCGGTGTACAGAAGTCCGGTATTGAAGTCGTTTTCTATGGTGCAGACAAGGGTACTGAAAATATTCGCAATGTCGACGTTGCACAGGCTTTCGGTCGCAGCATGCATATCGATGACGCCTGGCGCGCCGATGTTATGGTTGCATATGAAATGAATGGAGTGCCTTTGCCGCATTACCACGGCGCGCCGGTGCGCCTCATCGTGCCTGGCTGGTATGGTATCGCGAACGTCAAATGGCTGGAGCAGATTCACGTACAGGATCGCCGCTACATGGGTCGTTTCATGGCGCGGGACTACGTGACATTGAGCAAAATCGACGTTGGCGGCATTGAGCGTTGGGATGAAAGCTCGGTCACCAGAATACAACTCAAGTCGACAATTGTTCGCGTGACGCGCGGCGACGGCGGCCACCGGATTACGGGTTTTGTATTGAATGATGGTACGCCGCTCGAATCGATTGAAGTCAAGATCGACGACGGTCCGTGGCAACTTGCGCAGATCGATCCGGAATCGACGCAGTATTCATGGAAACTGTTCAATTTCGATTGGCATAATGCGACGCCCGGTGAGCACACACTTGTTTCGCGTGTAACAGACGTTAACGGCCAGGTGCAGGCAACAGTTGATCAAATGCCGGAGAAACGGTCTCGCTGGGAAAACTATGCGCAATTTACTCGAACCGTGATGATCTCGTAGTTGCGTTTCGTGTACGATCGCCGGGAGCTATTCCGATAGATCGGCGATTACTTTCGACCACCGATGTTGGAGCTGACAGCAAACGAAAAGGTGACAAGCAGGGACACTTTTGATTTCTACGGACTGAATATATGAACAAGCTAGAACAATTACGAGAAATGACCGATGTCGTTGCCGACACGGGCGACATTGAAGCCATCGCGAAATACAAACCGGTCGACGCGACGACGAATCCGTCATTATTACTGAAAGCCGCGGCGTTGCCGCAATACTCTGATCTCATTGACGATACCGTCGCGGCGGTCAAAGCGGACAACGTTGCCGATAAAGAGCTTATTGATGAACTTGCCGATCGCTATGCTGTGGCAATCGGATGCGAGATTCTGAAGATTGTGCCGGGCCGAATATCAACCGAAGTCGATGCGCGACTGTCTTTCAATCGCGAAGCGTCCGTAGCCCGGGCGCATAAACTCATCGATCTTTACGATTCGAAAGGTATCGGACGCGAGCGCGTTTTGATTAAGCTGGCGTCGACCTGGGAGGGCATAGAAGCGGCACGTCAACTTGAGAGCGAGGGAATTAACTGCAATCTGACGTTGTTGTTCAGCGATATTCAGGCCGTCGCAGCCGCCAAAGCGGGTGCGTTTCTGATTTCGCCTTTCGCGGGCCGGATTCTTGATTGGTACAAAAAGACGGAAGGGGTGGACAGTTACAGCCGAAACGAAGATCCGGGTGTTCTGTCTGTTCGCAATATCTACCAGCTCTTCAAGACCCGAGGTTTCACAACGATTGTCATGGGCGCGAGCTTCAGAAATGTAGGAGAAATTGAGGCGTTGGCTGGATGCGATCGACTGACAATCGGCCCCAATTTCCTGCAGGAACTTGAGGACGACAATGGTGAACTGCGGCGTGTACTCGAGCCGAACCAGAAACTGGATTTCGTCGATCATGATTTTGCAGATGAAGCCGATTTTCGACTGCAGCTGAACGCCAGTGCGATGGCCACCGAGAAGCTCGCAGAAGGCATCCGTGGATTCATCGCTGACCAGATCAAGCTGGAAGACCTGTTGCGGCAGCGAATAGCAAGTAGCGATTAGGTAGCACGATGCGCATTCTGACAACTCTCATCCTGATCGTGGTCGCACCCTCCGTCGCCTTAGGGCAAACGACTCCGACCGAGATCGCGGCCGCCGCGGATGTCCTGACACGAATCGAGGCGCTGCAGACACGGATCGACCCTGCAGCCCGAGCGGCGCGGATCGTCGGCAGCAGCACGCCTGCAAGGGAAGAGGTCATGCGCTCTGTAGGCACGTGGTGGGACGACGAGATGGAAGCGCTGTCGGACCACATCGGGCATAATCCGGAGGTGGGTTGGCAGGAGTTCGAAACGGTTGCCACGCTCGTGAAGGTCCTGCGCGCCAAGGGCTTCACTGTAGAGACGGGAGTTGCCAATCTCGCGACGGCCTTCGTCGCCAGTTGGGACTCCCCCGCCGGCACGGACGGTCCGACACTGGGCCTGATTGGCGAATACGATGCGCTCCGCGACATTGAGGGCCCGTTCCACGGCGATCAACACAATGCCCAAACGCCGGTAGCCATCGCGGCAGCGCTGGGGCTCAAGGCTTACATGACGGATGCCAGTGTTCCGGGTTCAATCCGGCTCTATGGCACCCCGGCCGAAGAAGTCGGTCCGCCTGCCAAGACCATCATGTACGAGGCAGGGGTCTTCGACGGCGCGGATATCCTCGTGCGCAGTCACTCCTCAGACCAAACCGCACGCGGGCGCGCCGGCTTCGGTGTCTGCTGCCTGAATATCAACGAGGTGAAGTACACGTTCACCGGACGGCCCGCGCACCAACTGACCTCGTGGAATGGCCGCAACGCGCTGTCCGCCGCCGTAAGGTTTTATACGTCAGTAGACGGACTTCGGTCGACGTTCAGGCCGGAAGCGTCGATACAGGGCGTCATTCCCGAAGGCGGAGTTGCACCGAACGTCGTGCCGGCCCACGCTGTGGTGGACTATTACATCCGCTACCCGGATGAGGTCTATCTCGAGCACATGACAAACATGATCGATGATGCCGCTCGAGGTGCTGCGATGGCGACGGGTACGGAGGTTTCGATCGATCGGTATGGGGAATACCGGGACGGGATCACGCTTGGCACCCTGGACGAGCTCTACTTCGAGTATGCCAAAGCCCTCGGCGCCCCGAATCTGAACGAAGTCCCGCAACGTCCAGCGGGCTACGAAGAAACCGGCTGGGTCACCCGCGAGATTCCCGGCGTTGGGGTCAGCGTATACAGCTCACGCGAGACGTATCACACGAAGGGCATGGAAGCGGACGGTCTGGGCGAGATCGGACATGCAGGCTTTCGCATGGACGCGCAAATCATGGCGGCCATTCTGTACGACTACCTGACCAACGAGTCACTCCGGAATGTGATTGCCGAGGAGCACTCGGAGCTAAAAGCGCTGTTGAGCGAGTACCATCAGCGGCTGCGCGAGGTCTACGCACCCGAGATCGAGCGGTAGAGGACGCGCGAACGACTTCGTCGCCAGTCTTGACTAGCACGCGGCTTGTCCGGGCTAATCGCCTGCAGGTTCCGAGGCGGGCGCATCCTTCATCTTGATAAAAAACACAAGAACCCTTGCCGGCTCGGTCTCACTGGCATTACGCGACACAGAGTGGATATCGTCAGGTGTTTCGTAAAATGTCTGCCCGACGGTGAGTTTCTTCAGCTCACCACCCGCCACCTGCATTTCGACCGTTCCCTCAAGCACGTAGACGAACGTATGCGCATTGTGGCGGTGACTTGCCGATGCCGCGCCGGGTGGATAGACGACTTCGAGGACAACCGCCTCGCGGCCTTCGATATCGGGCAAGTCAGTCCGGAAAAGACCCGTTACATCGGATTGCTGTGCGATGCTGGCGGTCGATAGAATAATCAGCAGAACGCTCGTCAATAGCTTTAATGCTTTCACGTTGGCTTCTCCATGGCTGACTAGCCCTTCATGTCCTCGAGTTCGATGCCACGAGTTTCGTGCACCATCTTTGCCACGAACACGATCGAGATCGCGGCGCAAATCGTGTAGAAACCGTAAGCGCCCGCAAGTCCGATAGACGTCAGCATGATCGGGAACGTCAGTGTAATGCCGAAGTTCGCCGACCACTGTGCCAATCCACTGACTGCAAGACCGGTACCCCGAATTTGGTTCGGGAACATTTCGCCGAGCATGA
>JAUHYO010000298.1 GCA_030426325.1 Gammaproteobacteria bacterium
TCGTGCTTTTTCGGGTGATGGATATTGTCAACCCCTGGCCGATTAGAGACCTGGATCACAGACTGGGTGGAGGTCTGGGAATTATGCTGGATGACCTCGCCGCTGCGCTGTACGCCGCAATCTTACTCGGTTCATACAGGTGGCTAATGACTTAATCGATTGAGACAACATGGCCAGCAACATCAGCAACATCAAGCGCCCGAATGACGTCCCCGAAAAAATCGGTAAGTACGTCATCATCAACAAGATCGGAAAGGGCAGCACGGGAATGGTCTACCTGTCTCACGATCCCTATTACCGCCGTGACGTCGCGATTAAAGTTTATAACACCGAGGAAGACGCCGACGCCGAACGTGCGCGCGTTGCGCGCAAAATGTTTTTCAACGAAGCACACATGGTCGGCATGCTGCAGCATCCGAACATCATGCCGATCTACGATGCCGGCGAGGAAGACGGCGCCTACTACGTTGTAACGGAGCATATCCAGGGTGCACGGACGCTCGCCGCCTATTGCCGACCCGACAACCTGCTGCGCGTCGATGATGTTGTCGAAATCATCTACAAGTGTGCCAAGGCTTTGCATTACGCACACGGGCGCGGCGTTATTCACCGCGATATCAAACCCTCGAACGTCATGCTCACGATCGACAACGATGTGCGTATTATTGATTTTGGAATCGCCATTGTCAGCGATTCGGAAGTCTCGCGAATTGAGGGCATTGCTGGTTCCCCAAGCTACATGTCACCGGAGCAGGTACAGTCCGAAGAGTTGACCCCGCGGTCCGATCTGTATTCTCTTGGCGCTGTAATGTACGAACTTCTTACCGGATTCCGCCCGTTCCGCGCTGACAACCTGTCAAAGCTGTTACACCAGATTGTCTACGCAACACCACCGCCGATTCATACCTATCGCGACGATTTGCCCGAAGCACTCGAGCAGGTTGTCATGACGACGATGCAGAAAGAGCCGAACAAGCGTCTCTCGACTGGCAATGCGATGGCTGCGGAGCTAACGCGGGTCTACAAAGACCTGCGACAGAAATACGATAGCCTCGACAACCAGGAGCATTTCGACCTGCTTCGAACGCTGACGTTTTTTCACGAGTTTTCACACGCTGAAATATGGGAAGTGCTTCGCGCCTCCGATTGGCACGAGTACCAGGACAATGAGGACATTGTTCGCGAGGGTGAGGTCGATGACCGTTTCTATATCATCGTTGCGGGTTCGGTCCGCGTCCAGGCGAACGGCAACAATCTTGGCAAGCTCTCCAACGGTGACTGTTTTGGCGAAACCAGCTATGTTCGCGGCGCCCGGCGCCAGGCATCCATTTGTGCCGATGGCCAGGTGACGATCTTAAGAGTCAGCTCGACGCTGATGGAGCAGGTTTCGTCCGCCTGCCAGCTTAGATTCAACAAGGTCTTCCTGCGATCACTGATCACGAGGCTGCAAGGTACCGGCGGCGCCAACACCTAGGCCGTCCATTAGGCAAAATGCCCGGAAAATCGCTACACTGCCCCACTGCGTAAATCAGGGGTATCCGATGTCCAAGTCAATTGCCGGCCTGCTGGCCCTACTACTTTCTGCTTCGTCGATGGCTCAAAACCTGAGTGCAGTAGTCCAAAAGGACTACGATCAGCACCTCGAGGGCCTGTTCGATTACTTTCATCGAAACCCGGAACTGTCGACCGTCGAACACGAGACGGCGCGCCGCATGGCGCTGGAGTTGAGCCTGGCAGGCTTTGAGGTCACCGAAGGTGTCGGTGGAACCGGTGTCGTGGCGATTATGGAGAACGGCGAAGGTCCGTTGGTCATGATGCGGGCGGACATGGATGGCCTGCCGGTCGAGGAAAAATCCGGCCTGCCGAATGCCTCGCGCGCGCAGCAAAAAGACCCGATTACCGGCAATATGGTCTACACGATGCATGCGTGCGGTCACGACGTACACATCACCAGCCTGGTCGGAACCGCCCGCCTGATGTCGGCGCAGAAGGACCGGTGGAAGGGCACGCTGATGCTGGTTGTCCAGCCGGCCGAGGAGCGGGTGCTGGGTGCACAGGCCATGCGCGACGATGATATCTGGGGTCGCTTCGGGACGCCGGACTACGCGCTGGCATTCCACGTGTCATCCAGTGACGTTGCCGGCATCATCAATGTCTCAGAAAGCCCGTACGCAGGCGCAGACACCGTCGACATCGTCATCCACGGAGTTGGTGCACACGGTGCGAGTCCGCATCGCGGCAAGGACCCGATCGTTCTGGGCAGCCAGATTGTGCTTGCTTTGCAAACGCTGGTCTCACGCGAACTGGCGCCGCGCGACCCGGGCGTTGTGACGGTCGGTTCGTTTCACGCGGGTACCAAGCACAACATCATTTCCGACCAGGCACACTTGCAAATTACGGTTCGCAACACCAGCGCCGAAACACGCGAAATCCTGCTGAGCGGCATCAAACGCATTGCTGAAAATATGGGTCGTGTTGCCGGCCTGCCCGACGACAAGCTACCGGAAGTCACTGTTTCAAACGAGAGCGTGCCACCGACGGTCAATGATGCGGCACTGACTCGCCGACTCAAGCAGGCATGGACTGAAGCGATGGGCGACGCTGCGGTTGTGGATATTCCGCCGAAAGGCATGGGTGCCGAGGACTTTCCGTTCTTTACAGTAAACCCCGATATTGCGAGCGTTTACTGGGCTATCGGTGGCACCCCGCAGGCTGATTTTGAGGCTGAAAAAGCCGGTGGGCCGCCGGTGCCAAGCCATCACTCGCCCTTGTTCAAAATTTCGCCGGAGCCCGCCGTGACTGCCGGTGTGGAATCGACGGTCGTTGCATTGATGGAGCTGATGGGCGAGACATAGGCGCCGGTCAGGCCGATATCGTCAGGCTTCGTCGTCGATCTCAAAATCCGCGAGCTCATCGCCACCGGCGCTCTTCATAAGGATCTGGACTTTTTGTTCAGCTTCCTTGAGCGCCGCCTGGCAACCTCGTGTCAGCTTGATTCCTTCCTCAAATTTTTTCATCGCTTTTTCCAGCGAGAGATCGCCGGACTCGAGTTCTTCGACGAGATCTTCGAGATCCGCCAGGGATTTTTCGAGGTCGATTTTCTTGGCAGCAGCCATAGTGTCCATCCGTAAATTCGTGCGTCGCTACGCTACAGATGGGGCTCGTATTCGTCAATCAAACCCGGTTGACAGTACAGGGTGCGCGCACTACAGTTATTGCACGTTAGAACCATTCTAAATACTGGAATTTCCCCCTGAGAGGACACGAAATGTCATTGAAAGATAGTAAGACCGAGCAAAATCTTAAAGATGCTTTCGCAGGCGAGTCGCAGGCCAATCGCCGCTATTTGTATTTTGCAGCCAAAGCCGACGTTGAAGGTTATAACGATGTTGCCGCCGTGTTCCGGTCAACGGCCGAAGGCGAGACCGGTCACGCGCACGGGCACCTGGAATACCTGGAAGAAACGGGCGACCCCGCGACCGGACTGCCGATCGGACCGACATCGGCCAACCTCGGTGCCGCCATCGCCGGCGAGACCCACGAGTACACGGATATGTACCCCGGCATGGCAAAAACTGCTCGTGACGAGGGTTTCGACGAAATTGCGGACTGGTTTGAGACGCTGGCGAAAGCAGAACGCTCGCATGCGAATCGCTTCCAGAAAGCGCTCGATTCACTAGACGACTAGGTTTGTCCGAAGGCAAGCGCGAAGGCAGTCTCGAGGCGCCGACCCGGCACCCGCTCGACTGGCAGTCTGAAGAATTCTACGACGAAGCGCCTCTTTTCGAGGAGCTCGAACGTGTATTCGATATCTGCCACGGGTGTCGGCGTTGCTTCAATCTTTGCAACGCATTCCCAACACTGTTTGACGCTGTCGATGAATCGGAAACGATGGAAGTCGATGGTGTCCCGAAAAAAGTCTACTGGGACGTCGTCGATAACTGCTACCTGTGCGACATGTGCTACATGTCGAAG
>JAUHYO010000299.1 GCA_030426325.1 Gammaproteobacteria bacterium
TTCGAGGGTTCGAATCCCTCTCTCTCCGCCAGATTTAAAGACGAAACAATGCGCCCGTAGCTCAGCTGGATAGAGTACCTGGCTACGAACCAGGCGGTCGGAGGTTCGAATCCTTCCGGGCGCGCCATATAAAACAAAGGGTTAGCTGATTTTGGTCAGTTGACCCTTTTTTTATTTCCGACACTTTTCCGACAATTGCCGACAGTTTGAGTTGTTTGAGCACCCAGAAGCATCAAATTGGGTGACTCAATCTGGCCCCGATCAACAATCGATTCGGCCGCCTGAATTAACTCATCGAGCTCCGTCGCCGAGTAGTGCGTCGTAATGTCACCGTTCGCATGCCCCAGCAAGGCTTTGCGGGTCTCTAAGGGCACACCGGCCCCACGCAGGCGCCGGCCGAACGTATGACGCAAGTTGTGCACGCCCCGTCGGATGGTCTCCTCTACAGGCAGTTCTGCTTTTCGCCAGGCCCGCTTCCATGCGGTATTGTTCAGCTTGCGCACGGGTCGGTCGCGATAGGTGAATACGAATTCATCGTGCATGCCACGGCGTGACTCGATTACCCGGCGCGCGATGCTGTTCAATGCCACAACGCGTTCGGTGTCTGATTTCGTCACCCACGTCGGCAAAATGAAAATCGACGTATCCAGGTCTCGCAAATCCAATTCCCAGGACCATTGCAATCGACAGATCTCCTGCTCCCGACACCCTGTATTGATCGCAAACAGCACCGCGTCAGCAAGGTGTCTGGGCATATGACGAACCAGGTTATCTTGTTCGCTCCATGAGAGCGGATAAGAACGGGCCTGTCGCCCAGCGAGAGATAGTCTGGTCAGGGTTGCAGGTGCCTGTGTGAGCCAGGGTCGTCCGTGCTCGTCACGCCATAATCTTGCTGCTCGATTCAACACCGTCGCCGCAACGCTGAGTACGTTGTTAATCGACTTTGGCGCCATTCCGCGTTTGAGCTCATGATCAATGAACGATTGAACCGTCCCGTTATGAACCTGAGCCAGCGGCAGATGCCCGATGAAAGGAAAGAGCTGATCAAGGTGTCGCGCGATGTTGTCGGCCGATGCCTTGTGGGCAATGTCCGACAAGTAGCGTAAACCTGCCTCCTCAAACAGATAAACTGCAGAGTCGTGTCGTCCGTCTTCCTCCTGTACTTCCGCCAGGCGGCGGGTTAGCGTTTTCTCTGCCTCTCGTCGTGAAGATGTGCCCGTGCTCTCGCGGAGCCATCCCCCCGGCGCTGCCTGGCAGCGTTTCTCAATGTGCCAGACGCCGCCTTTCTTGCGGAGTCCCGGCATTCGGTTGAGTTTTGACATGTATCGTCCTCCAGTCTAGAGGCCTTCGGACGACGCTCGTTGCGGGATTTATACTGCTCCCACCACGCGTCGAGTTCAAGTCGATCAAAGGCAATGCCCTGGCGGCCAATGCGCACTTCGGCGAGACGAGGTCGGACTTCCGTATTGAAGCGATTTCGATCCATTCCGAGATAGTGCGGCGCATCGCGGAGGCGCAAGACTCGGGGCAAAATAGGTCGTGATCGGGAAAGCTCGGTCATGGATCAGCACTGGTTCAGGGAATTCACAGCCTGTTCCGTATGCCAGGGCAAAGAAACCAATAATCCGAGCAGGGAATGTCGCGAAAACGACACTCCGTTTGTGTGTCGAATGTTTTGCTATCGATCAAGAGAACAAGTCGACGACTAACTTGAAAGGGCTACACGAGTGTGAGGAGGTCACAGCGTGGCGGGCTTGCCGAGAAGTCAGGAAGCACGAACTGCAGCTGCATATGACCGGGCGCGCCCTAAATGAAGTCGATACCCCACTGCGGTCCGAGTTTCAGGGCTCGTGTGATGCTTAATAGGTTACAGGGAAATAACTGTTTTGATACAAAGGGAATCGCCCGCATTACGCGTATCTAAGAGCTTAGAATTAGTCTTAACTTCCTTGACGAGCTTCGAACGAGGTACCTCACTTCCACGAGAGGGTTTGCCATGAACACCTTCTTTTGTCGATAGCAACGACAGCAGGCGGTTCGGCTGACTGGCAGGACCTTTGTTCTTAAATAGGTTCCAAAGCGACTTAGGTGTCGCGTTTAGACTGCCGTGATGACCTACCTTGTACACTTCGACATTGCGTAGCAAGTCAATGTACTTTGGCTGATTGAGGGCATACTCCCAGTTTTCCCACTGAGCGTCACCAGGAAAAAGAAATCCGCGGTCGCCAATCGTAAAAAGAAGAATAACGCTGGTATTGTTCATTGCGTCATCCAGAATCCGCACAATTCGAAATAATTCGTCTGTGCGTAGTAGTTGCAGGCGCCCCTTAAACCAACGGGCATAAGGCGGTACGCTGGACGCTTCGTAACCAGGGAATAGTGTGTCGGTACTACCGGCCATCTTTGCAGTTTCACTCTGCAGATGCCAAAACTCATCAGAATGTTCATGTACCTGATGCTGAATCGTGTCTGTTTGCGTCAATGTTGGTGGCCCAAGCACGTCAACGTCTACATTTGGCAACAAGTGTCCCAAGCCAGAGTTTGAACCTGTATACACAGAAACTGCAAGCGCTTACGCAAATCCAGTGGGATGCGGTCAAAACTCTTCAGCTCTGAGTAGATCGAGGCTGCAAATGTCTCCATGTCTTTCAAGCGCTTTTGGTGAGCATGGAATGACTTTAAGGAGGGCGCGACGTTGGCATCGACAGGTGCTTCGGGGTGTTCTGTCCATGGTTGCACGATAATATCCGGCTCAAGTTTCCTGATTATGTCGCCGTATCCGGTACCGCTGGCATTTGTTGCGAAGCCACTAATATGGTCCTTGTGCCTATGCGTTGCTACGATTGCATCCAGCTTCCCGTCGCAGTCATCCTTGATTCTGTTAGCGATGAGTCGCATGTGATTCGTGCTCGCATTTGCCGGTCGCCGAGTGCTTCCAAAATCTATGAGGATCTTACGTTCGAAGTTTGGGTACCGAAATGTAAGTAGGTTGCAATCGCCGAAACCGACATTGTATGCGCGAATCGTCAAGTCAATTGGCGTGAGTGGGTTCGACGGCATCGTAGTGTCTACCAAAGCTCGCGTGATGGGATGCGCTGTTGCATTGCCTTGCGGTGCAGCGCGGCGAAGGAACCCGCTTCTCGATCAGGGGCTACGTAGAAACCACGCTCCCACAACGTTTGCAGCCGTCCAGTTTGGCAACTGCTATCTACGGCAGTGCCAATATCGTATTTCAGTTGCCCGAACTCATCGAAGACGAGTGCGTTGCTTCCATACAGCCGAAGTACTGTATCGTCCGGCATCTCTACTGGTTTCTTGATTTTCAAGCGTGCAAGTTCATCGGCCCTGAGTTCCAGTGTCTGCAAACATTCAGCAACTGTTTCTCTCACAACGAAACCATCGTGGCCCGTTCGCGTGACCGGACGCACCGAAAGAACCCTGGTAAACGACTCGGGGTGAATGCCGAAGAATTTTCTATTCTCCCAGATAAACCGAAAAACAGCTTCCGGCTCGCTTTTCATAGGGTCTGCGTGGCTGAATCCATGAATAGGCAGCCCGGGTGGTGGCGCCCATTGGCCTGGGTGTTCACCTGATCGCGAGGCGGGCTCGATCCCGTAGTCAGAAAAGGAATTAATTAACGTTTGACGGTAGAAGTACGGTTTGTCACTGGGGTAAGTTTCAACGTCTGCGGTGACTAGTGCACTTAGATAGTCGGAGAAGGTCAGGTCGGTCGGCGGTAAGTAGTCCAGCGCCCGTATAGTCATGTTCAGAAGATGTGCCGCGGCGGTGGAGCCTTCCTCGACGACATTGTCCCTGCTGGCTAGTCGGGACTTAACACCGATGATTGGCTTTAGCCGCCGTACCCATACCGCGAGAAATGCTCTAAGAACGGCCGCAACAATAATCTCACCGCGCGAATGCGGGTGGGTTAACCCCTGATATCGCGGACGCTTTCAAAAAGGCCGAT
>JAUHYO010000300.1 GCA_030426325.1 Gammaproteobacteria bacterium
TCGTTCGAACACGTCATCGTTGTTGACCTGATCGAGACGCTTTATGAATCCTGTGTATCGTTTGCTGAGGACTTCCTGTATTTTTTCCCATGGCTCATCCTCGAGGGCCATCGACAGCGCATCGTTGACGACGCGTTGCTTCCAGATGACGTCGAGTGCCTCAGTACTTTCAGCCCAGGGCTCCTCACTTCGGTCGAACTGGTAGTCAGCGTCGGTCAGGTAGTCCGGTTCTGACTCGAGTTGTGAAAGTGCAAAGTTCAGTCGTTCGCGAACGCGGGTCTGATACACCTCAAATATTTCGTAGACCGGATCCAAGGGCTTGCTCTTCACAATATCGTCAAGCTGGTACCGGTAACGCTCAAAATATTCGATATCGCTGGCCAGTAGATACATTCGGTTGCGGTCGAGATTCTCGATGTAAAAATCGAGTACTTTCGATGACAGCTCGTCGTTGACCGCCACATGGTTGTAGTGCGATTTCTGAATAAACTGCGCGACCAGTTCGGCAATGTTTTCATGTCGCTGTTCAGCGAAGAGAAAATGAGTTTCCTCCTCGGCCGGCACTTCACTCGGCGTATTGCTCAAAGCAGGCAGGGACAGGAGCGCCAGCAGCGCGATTGCAAGTCCACGTGTACGGCGATGTTCAGATACGGTCAAAGCTTTCTCCATAAGATGTCATTAAGAGTTTTGAAGCGTCGGCAATTGGGCTAGGCTAAGTGCCCCGCGCCTGGTGATCAAGGGCGTATTCGTCATATTCTCAGCATTTTCTGGCAAAGTTTAGACCATTTCGGAAATAATTTATGCGACCCATAGCTGTTGTCACGCTGATCGTGCTCGGATCCTGTTTTGCCGTCATGGTGAGCCTCGCCGCCGTGATAACCATTGTGTTGGTACTTGGTGACGAGTATCCCCGATTGCAACGTGAATTCGAGCCGCTCCTTGAAAGCCTGGTCATCTTCGTTGGTATGACCCTGATATCCGCGGCGAGTTTCTATGGGCTCGTAAAAAATCATCCACAGCGTTTTTTAGGGCAGGGCGCAATGTGGCTCGGTCTTGTGGCGACGGGGTGGCATTACTGGCCCTAGCGAGGGCCGAAACCGTCAACTCAGCAGTGGTGTCCTGGACGATCGCTTGCGACGTCGTCGCATGCGTTTTTGAAGCTCGCTACGGCGAGTGTCCAGCCAACCCTCGCGGCTGGGTCGTGCACCTGAGCCGTGGGTTTCTTTAAGCTTATCCCGGTACGTGCAAAAATCATCGTAGGCTTCCAACTCATGCTTCAATTCGCGCACCACCAGTTCGATCATGATGGCGTCGTCGAGAAAGCCCAGTCCGGGAATGCTGTCGGGTATCAGGTCTTCCGGTTCCGCAAAGTACGCCAGCGCATTGAGCACGCGGGTCGCTTCCTGATGCGGCAGTCGCCATTCGATATCCGAAAGCATCGCAATCATTTGCTTGAGTTTGTGCAGGCGGTCGACGATGAAGCCCGGCGCGGTCGCCTCTTTGACGTTGAGCAGCAATTCTTCGGCGGCGGCAACGATATCCTCTGGCGGCATATGACGTGCCGCTTTGCGCGCTTCCTGCATTATCAGCCGGAAGTGCTTCAGGTCATCTTCGTCAAGTTCGAACGAAATCCGCAGCGTCAAGGCCCTGCTCCGTGAGATAGGCAGCGCAGGTTATCATGAAGCGATTTTTGAAGGAATGAGCGGCGGGCCGCTATTTGCGAAAGCGATTGTTCCAGTTTTTCGAGCGATCGAAACCACCGGTATTGTAAGGGTCAATTCCAGTTTCCTCGCCGGAATCAATCAGCGATTCGTCGAGTATTTTCAGAGTTTCGTGGGTGCCGGTGTCCTCGCGGACGTATTTGTTTCGAATCAGCACGGTCTTGCCCGGTCCCGCATCTTCAATTCTTGCCGATTCCCGGGCGGGAGACTTGATAAAGTTGGGAGCAGCGGGTGCCGGCGCGGGCTTTTTCGGGCGCACAGGCGGCTGCACGCGCGGAGTCTTGAACGTGACCGGTGGCGCTTCGTCTGCCGCGAGACCGCGGTTCTTAAGCCAATTTTTAAACCTGTCCATCATCATTGCTTGCCAGTTTTTCCCATACTCTTTTATAGACCACGCCAAATCGCAATCGTTGCGATCGTCTGAAGTCGCATTTTACAAAGCACTGCTGCAATAAACCGGATGACTCTCAAAAAATGTGATCGAAATCACATATTGAAACATCGCTCAATTCTCTATGCGGACTGCTGCTTTTGCCCGATAGCACGCCAGGCTAGCGCAAAGAGTCTGAGTATTTGCCAGCCGATGTAGGGCGACAGGATCAGGAAGCAGGCAGCCAGATCGCCATTTCGGATTTTGCTGCTCAGCTCGTCAAAAAAGCCGCCAAAACCCGCGCCGCCGTAGGGGCCGAATATGGACTGACCAACCTGGTAGACAAGAATGGGCAATATGACGAGACCGAAGAGCAGGAAGCCGGTTAGCACGGCAAGTTCTCGAGTGATGGTTTTACGCAGACCTGTTGGCTGATTCTCGGTTTTCACTGGACAGTAGGCGAATTGAGCTAATGAGAGCAAGAGTGCTATCGTTGCCTACCTGGCAGTGGAGGTCAAGAATTGTCGAGGTCTTCCGGTGCGATGTCGCGTCGGGTTCGTCGTCGATAAACGATGATGCCGAGGTGCAGGCAGACGACGGAAAAAAGCAAGTACTGAGGCAAGACCCAGAACCACGCGCTGATGTAGACGGTCGCAAAGAACGCCGCCACGCCGGAGCCAATGTAGAAATAGGGCAAGAGATCATAGAGAAATTTGGGGAGCCAAATTTTCTTGGTGATCAGGTTTCCTGTCGTGCGGGTTAGCTGCTGAGTATCTGACAGGGAAATTGCATCCCGTGCGGCCGAATCCATAGTGCGTGAGGCTCACAATCCTTGTAATGCCAGGAATGTAATTGAACGCTTGCCGCAAGTCCGTGAAGGCTCTCACAATTTTGTCAAAGCCGGTCAGGCCTCTCGCTTTTTAAGCTCTTCATAGCGAAAGCGGGCATTGCCAATCGTCACGATATCGCCGTGATGTAGAAAGTGTTCGTCAATCTTGTTGCCGTTGACGTAGATGCCGTTCTTGCTGCCCCAGTCGATGACTCGCGTAATATCCTCATCCGTCTGGATGACGGCGTGGCGGCGGCTGACGTAGGCGGCCTCAAGCTGGATATCATTGTCTTTGGTTCGCCCAATCGTCAGGCGATCCTTGAACAGTGGGAACCGCAAGACCTGGTCGTCAACAGTGCCGATTAGCACTCGTGACAGGCGATCAGCGACCACACGCGGTTCTCGTTCTTCCCGGCGGGTGCTTCGTTCGGTCATTCGCTCGCCCATATCCTGAATGACATCTTCAATTTCGCCGATCGCTTCAATGGGTTCGGATTTTTTCGCCAGCTCAGCCAATAAAACGCTGATGGCTTCGCTCTTGGCTGACAATTTTTGCTCGAGGTTGTTGTTGATCTGTTGCAGCCTGGAATTTTCCTTTCGCAAGCTCTCGGTTTGCTCCGCCGCCTGCTCCTCGGCATCGTTAAGCATTTTCTCGAGCTCCAGCTTGAACCCCTGTGCGTCGACGAGTTCGGACGCAAGCTGGTTGTTCAGGTCTTCGGTTTCAACCCTGGTGTCCTGGGCTTCGTTGAGCTCAAATCGCAATATACGTATTTCTTCCTGGTGCTGACTTTGGATGTCAGCGAGTTGTGCCTGCAGGTCGTCCACCTGCGCTTTCATGCGCGATTGGTCGTCGAGTAACTCCCGATTTCTTCGCTTCGCGGCGTCCAGCTCACTGCTCAGGTTCTCGATCGTGGTTTCGCCAGCGCTGTGGGCCTCTATCAAGTCCTGCAGTTGCATGCGCATCGAGTCGGCGTAATTGCTGGACCTTTCAAGGCGCATTTGCAGCTCGGCAATGGACAAGCCCGTATTCGA
>JAUHYO010000301.1 GCA_030426325.1 Gammaproteobacteria bacterium
GGTACTGAGTATCGAATGCTTCACCAGCCGCGACCGCTTTACAAACAGCTGTTTTTGTAGCCTCAAGATCGTCTCTATGCACCAGGTCGGACCAACGAAATTCGGATCTGGTGATGGCCTCCGGTCTATAGCCAGTCAGCGCTTCGCATCCGCCGCTGACAAAACGCATTGTCCACGGGCGATCGTCGGCGCAACGATACGCCATGCCGGGTAAACGATTGAGCAAAGTCTCGGCGAATTGCTGCCGCTCACCAAGAACTACCTTGTCCTTACCGCTTTCCTGAGACCTTTTCATAACGTGATTCAATGGCGGTGAATTCGTTATTGTCGCATGCCGCAACAGCCATTCGCCATCACGGTCGATACGTAGCCACAAGCCGTCGCGCGATACCAGATGTCGTTGCACGGATCGTTCCGAGTCCGATTTGCCTTAAGGGGTAACCGCAGTTAATTACGCGGTAACCCGAGTAGCGTGTGACACGGGCCAACACGATAATCAACATCGGCAAGTTGGTCGGCACTGGTGCGTCTGGATAGAGACGTAGCCCAAGCACGATCGACACCCAAGCGGGACAACCGCCCGCAGAACGGGCTACCAGGTGAAAACATGAACGAACCCCCTATAACTATCGTGCAGTCCGATTTTCAAGCACTCGAGCGACTTCTGGACACGAGTTCCGATCAAACGCTGCCGGGTATTGGTATGCTGCGTGATGAATTGAATCGCGCCACAATTGTCGGACCCGATGAGATTAGTCCGGACTGCGTCACCATGAACTCAACCGTTGAATTCGTCAACGATCAAGCAGGCAAAGCGTATCAGCTAACTTTGGTCTATCCCGATCAAGCTGGCGCACAAGGCACAGTATCGGTGTTCGCACCCGTTGGCAGCGCCCTTCTGGGCCTCCGCGTCGGTCAAAGCATCCGTTGGCAGGTTCCGGGGGGCCGCCAACTGCAGCTTCGGGTTGTCGCGGTAGTCAGGCAGCCGGAGGCGGATCGCCGTAATAAAGTCAATTCTGCACTCGCCGGGTAACGGCGACTATCCGCCTCCAATTTCTGTTGGGTCCGCGCCTTCGACTTGGGTAGCGGTGAGTTTGCCGAAAGCGCTATTACTTGAGAAGATAGCGCGGAGGCAAAACGAAACAGATTTTTACAGGAAGTTGGGAAACCAGACGCCAATATTGTCGTCTCCTTTCTTCAGGAGTCGCAACTGCAATGAGAATCCTGCCAGAGCTGATCGAGAACAACCGCCGCTGGGCGAAGGATATGGTGTCGCATGACGCTGAATACTTCGCGCGGCTGGCCGACCACCAGCAACCGAATTTCCTCTGGATCGGATGCTCGGACAGTCGCGTCCCTGCAAATCAGATCGTGGGTCTCGAGCCGGGGGAAGTTTTCGTGCATCGCAATATTGCCAATGTCGTTGTACACAGCGACTTCAATTGCCTGAGCGTCCTCGAGTTTGCGGTCCACATATTGAAAGTTAAACACGTGATCGTGTGTGGCCATTATGGCTGCAGCGGCGTCAGGGCAGCCGGCGAGAACCACCACCTGGGCCTGATCGATAACTGGTTAAGGCACATCCGCGACGTCAGACAAAAGCACGACGCTGTTCTTTGCAAGATCGCGGATGAAAGTGCCCGTGCAGATCGCCTTTGCGAACTCAATGTCGTTGAGCAAGTCCGAAACGTTTGTCATACGACGGTTGTCCAGGAAGCCTGGGAGCGAGGTCAGCAGCTGTCGGTCCATGGTTGGATCTATGCGGTCCAGGATGGACTGATCAGGGACCTTGATGTCACGACAACGAATCAGGAAGACATTGACGAGGCGTATCGAGTCGTGACAAGCAAAGACGCGTAGCAATGTCGGAACACCGAAGCGCGCCCATGTTTCCACGATCATGATTCAAGAGAATCTATTGAACGTATTTTGCTGATTGAAGGACTGGCAATAGCTCACGCGCTAGCCGTGATCGTATTCTCGATTCGGATTCTCTTGCGTGACAATCTATCGTCGGCTGCGCGACTCGCATGGTTCATGTTTTTGCTCTTCATGCCCTACATTGGCGTGGTCCTGTACTTGCTGTTCGGTGAGATCAGCCTCGGACGAACAGTCCACCAACGTCACGACGATATTTTTGCCCGATTGCATTCAATAGCTGCCGATTCGCTGGGTAGCTGCGACAAGAATCTTGAAGGCAACGTAGAGACTGAATATCAGACAGCATTCCGGGCTGCATCCGTTGATGGCTTTGGCACAACATTAGGTAATACAGCCGAGCTTCTGCCGGATGCCGCAACAGCTCGCTCTCGGCTTGTTGACGATATCGACAATGCCACGGAAAGCGTTCAGTGCATGTTCTACATTTGGTTGGACGACAATACCGGACGCGAGCTTGCTGAGGCCCTCATTCGGGCGGCCAGGCGCAGCGTCGTCGTTCATGCGATGGCAGATGGACTTGGTTCCAGGCGTTTTGTCCGGTCGAAATATTGGCATGAAATGCGGGATGCTGGCGTGCAACTCGCTACTGCGCTCCCGATCAAATGGGTCGTTGATACAATATTATTCAGCCGACTGGATCTGCGGAACCATCGGAAGATCACTGTCATTGACAGCTGCATCACCTGGTGCGGAAGCCAGAATTGTGCCGACCCCGAATTCCTGGTCAAAGCCCGGTATGCGCCATGGGTCGACATCATGTTGCGTCTTAAAGGGCCCATCGTCGCTCAGAATCAACTGCTCTTTGCGTCGGACTGGCTGCTCAATAGTGGCGAAGACATCCCCGAGTGCTTCGAAATGAAAGCAAAGAAAATCGAAGACGGGTTCCCGGCGCAAATCTTTGCCGATGGTCCGACCGACCGCCGCGGAGCAACACCGCAATTGTTTGCCACGATGTTGGCCCTGGCCAGGCGGGAAGTGGTTATTTCGACACCGTACTTTGTCCCCAACTCTACTGTGCTCGACGCAATCTGTGCCGCGGCCATTCGCGCCATTGACGTCACCCTGATCTTTCCGAAACACAACGATTCCCGGGTGGTTGCTGCCGCCAGCCATAGCTACTACCGACGGCTACTGGAGCACGGAGTAAAAATATATGAATTTCGTAATGGTTTGCTGCACGCCAAGACCTTTACGGTTGATCGACGATTGTCGTTCATCGGCTCGACCAATCTTGATCTTCGAAGCTTCGATCTAAACTACGAGAACGACATTTTGCTAAGGGATGACGCGTTGACACAGAAAATATTCGATCGACAACAGGTATACATTAACCAATCGGATCCAGTGACACTCTCTGACGTCCATGCGTGGGGCTATCCTCGCCGAATCTGGAACAATGTTGTCGCAACGATCGGGCCCATTCTCTAGACTACGGACGCAATGACAATAGTCACCCCCAAATAGAAATGATGACAATCTCTCACGTCGCAGTTGTTTGCCGGTTTTGAAGAATCCATTTGCACGTCTGCACACAGTGCTGGTCGACGACGACCCAACGGCGCAGGTATGCCGCGACCTGCCGGAATCTGCTTGCCACGCGCAGCCACATAACTACGGCATAAACATTGTGTCACTGAGCCTGACGCGAGTCGGCGATGGCCTGGCCGACCCGAAGCTCGTACTCGCCTGGTTGCTCGACGCAATTGGTACGCCGACCTGGGCGCTTGGCCTTCTGGTGCCTGTGCGCGAGTCGCTGGCGATGCTACCGCAATTAGTAATCTCCGCGCGTATCCGGCGTCTGCCCGTTCGTAAGACTGTCTATGTCTTGGGGTGTGTCGTTCAGGGGATCGCTATTATCAGCTTCGGCTTGATGGGCTGGTGGTCCCAGGTTTTTTCCGGCAACTACGCTGGAATCGCCGCGATCATGCTGATTGCCGTCTTCGCCCTCGGACGCAGCTTGTGCTCCACCAGCTTTAAGGACGTGCTTGGCAAAACCGTG
>JAUHYO010000014.1 GCA_030426325.1 Gammaproteobacteria bacterium
TTCTTGCCCACCCCTACCGAAACAATACGATTGGCTGGGAAAGTGATATCGAAAACCTAAAGCATCAGGATGTCGTCGCGTTTTACAAAGAGCACTACCAGCCTGCCAATGCCGTACTCGCAGTCGTCGGGGACTTCGAGCGCGACGACGTTCGCAAGCGGGTTAAGAAGTTATTCGGTACGGTACCCGGCAGGGCAGCCACCCCACTGCCGCATACAATCGAACCACCACAAAACGGGGTGCGGCGTGTCACGCTGAGCGGCCCGCAACCGCAACGCCAGTTCATGATTGCGTACCGGGCGCCATCAGTCGTCAGTCCGGATTTTGCAGCCTTTCTCGTATTGCAGGAAATTCTCGGCACAGGCTCCGGTGTCAATTTCCTGCAAAACGACTGGGGTACGCCGGTCGATGACGATTCACTGTTGGCCGGTGCCGCCGGATCGCTGACCACATGGTTTCCGCCGAGCGCACAGGACTATGTGTTTATTATTGGTGGCATCGCAACGGGCGACGATCCGGAGTCTGTCGTTGAGCAGCGAATCGAATCCCGGATTGCTTTGATCCGGGACGAGCGGCCGACACACCAGCAGCTGGAAGACGCTGTAACTGAGGTGCAGGACGCGCTGATATTCGACGTGCAAACCACGGAGGACGCGGCGCATCAGCTGGCGTTCTTTGATGGACTCAATGCCCTTGATACCTTGCTCACCCTGCCGGAACGCGTCGCCGCGGTAACCGCTGCCGATGTTCGGCGCGTCGCCACACGCTATCTTGGACCCGAACAACGCTCAATCGCGTGGTATCTGCCAGGGCAAGTCCAAAAGGCCGACGTCGTCGAATCCACACACGCTGCCCCGGCAATCAAGGTCGAGCGGCCATTGGGCGACATGGGCACGCGTATCGCCGACAAACCCTTTATCGGTAAGCTGAGCGGCGGAATTCCGGTGATTCTGCAGCACTCGGATCTGTCGTCCACCGCTGTCCTACAAGTCGTATTACCCGGTAATCAACACGCAGGCACCGCGCCCGATGTACCCGTAAGCGGACACTCTGCAATCAGCCGGGCGTTTCGTTCGCAACACATCACCGATGCGATTCAGTCTGCCCACGACACCTACATGGCGACTCAGCCCGTCGCCGAGAAAGCTGCCAAATTGTCGATCGACCCGGCAACGAGAATGGAGCAGGAGTTTGCCAGCCTGATGCAGGTCGATCGACAAATGCCTGCATCGCGCGTCGCGCCGTCACTGATCACCATCGTTGGCGACATCGACGTTGACCAGGTATTGGCAGAACTTCAGAGTTCTTTTGGCGACATCGAGTACACCGCGGCGTCTCGTGCGAAACCTGCGCCTTTTGGCCGCGAGGCCAAGACTGTGTCAATCGGCAAGCCCGTCGCCCAAGCACAGATGGGCTACATCGCCCCGGCACCCGGTCCAGGCGATTCGCGCTCGGACGCCTGGCGACTCCTGCTGTACATACTCACTCACGATTACGAAGGCCGCCTCGGCAAGAAAGCGATCACCCAGTCGGGACTCGTGTACTACATTGGAAGCAGCTACCGTTCCGACGGTGAAAATGCCTGGGTCACGCTGTCAACCGGTGTCGACACAAACAAGATCGCACCGCTTGCAGCACTTCTGACGGCCGAACTGGATCGTCTACAGACAGAGCCGCCAACGAAGGCCGAAATCGACGAGGCGAAGAACCACCGAATCGGCCGTTTGCAAAGCGCGGCGCAGAGCAACGCCGAACTGGCAACAGAACTTTCGACACAATGGCTCTGGTATGGCGAGATCCTCGATGTCGCATCGCTGCGAAAGCGACTGGATGCGATCAGCCGTCAGGATGTACTCGACGAAATCGCGTCGTTTATATCCGGAAAACGTATTGTCGTTGCCGAGTAGCGAGTTTTCAGCGACAGCGCTGGTAATGTGCCTCCGCCTCGTCGAGGTGAGACAGAACAAAGTTTTGCTCGTGGTCGCTGTTGAAATCGGTTCTTGACGTCACCGCCGAGCGAATATTCTCGATCCAGGCCAGAAAATACTCGGCGGCCTCAGTGGACTTCGGCGCCTTACCCTTCACGGTGATGTAGACCGGACTGGTGGTCGCGTAAGGATAAATATCCAGCAGCATCGGGTGTGCTTCCTCACTCCAGGCGCGAAGCAATAGCCACCCGCTACCTCGAATCGCAATGTTTCCACTTACGTCGATTTTTCTTTTATCCGGGCCGGTCTCGAATGTTTCGATCACCTCACCGTTGAAAACCAGTTCAAGATGATCCACCGGCACCGCGGAGCGCAGGGTCGCGGAGAAACTCACTTCTTCGTCTCTGTCCGCCAGGGCGATCTCGCTGCCCGGATACTCGCCATTGACCGTCAGCCCGACGAGCGGGCCGTTGCTCGCCATTGAGGCTCCCGCCTTCAGGCCGGCAATCCAGTTGTCGCGACGTTCTGCTGCCGTTTCGGCATCGCCGGTGGCGCGAACGTAGGTCCGGTTCAGGCCAACGGGACCGCGCAGTGATGCGTAGTTCGCCATCGCGTCAGTACCGCCGGCCGCAGCGATTCGCGCGCCGCAGTTCAGCAGCTTGTACCAGACCTCGGCCGACGCCCGGTGATCCGCGAAGCCAACCGTTTCGTAGTAGTCCACAAGACCCAGCGCTGCGTCGACCGGCAAGGCATTCGTCAGGTTCTTGTCTTTTTCCGGATCCGGCGGTGGCGAAAGAAACGGGTGCACGTAGCCAACCGCCGCATTTTGTTCATGGGCGAGTCGTGCAATCGTCACGTTGTCGGGAAATACACTCGCCGCCGCAGTGCCCGGGTAGGCCGAGTAATCCGGCACCAGCAGGTGACTGTCGAGACCCAGCAGACCGAGGTGCCCCCAGTAGCTGGTGTGGTATTCCTGTGCATGCAGCAGGGTGACCTCGTCATCGCTGCTCGCGTCAGGTTCCGTTGAGAAGTAGGCGATGTCCGGAATGCGTTGTTCTTTATTCACGATCAGGTTGAACACCACGTCCAGGTCTTCGGCGCGAGCCTGCTCCACCATGTTGGCGGGGGAGTTACGGTAACTGCCACCGTAATTCATGTGGACGTGGACATCGCCGCTGATCCAGTTGATCCATTCCGTTGGCAGGTCCAGCGGGGTTACGCGCAGGGTCAGTGCGTTGTCGCGCCCGGGCGCGACATTGATGACACGGCGTTCGATTTCGTGCTCGAAGCCGCGCCAGACACTGATATGGGTTGCGCCCGCCGGCACTTTCAATGTGGCCTTGCCTGCCGTGTGGAAGTACTTGGTTTCAAATCGAGCGTGATCGCGATCGTAGCTGTCATCTGCGTGCAGCCAGGCGTTATCCGGTGCGTAGCTGCGGCCATCGCCACCCACGATTGAAACTCGCGCGGAAACCGGCTTGCCGTAGATGTCGACAACATTCAGCTCGAAATCGAACATCCGTGTTTTGAATTTTTTCTCGGCCACTGACAACACGGTGCTCTTTCCGCCGACAAACTCCTGAACGCGAATTGCGGTATCGCCATTCTCGTTGGTGATGTAGGCAATCCGGCTGCCGTCCGGTGACCAGCGCGGAGACGACACGTCGAACTCTCCGTACGTCAGCGGAAAGGGTTCTGCCACAGCATCGACATGCGTCACCCAAAGCTGATGCCACTGGCGACCGAGATACGATGCATAGGCGATACGCCTTCCGTCAGGGGCGATATCGGGGCTTGCGCTCCACGAGGTCTCCTCCTTGCGAATCAGCCTGGGTTCGGCCCCCTCCTCCAGCGCCAGCTGCACAATGTTGCCACTGCCGTAGGGCACCTCCCGGTTATTGACAAAGAAAAGCGATTGCCCGTCCGGCGCCCAGGCGGGACTGAGCTCGTGATCGAATGCGCTGTAGTAATAGCGGTAGATTGCTGACTCACGCTCGGGGAGCACAGGATTGGCAACGAGTTTGTTCTCGACCATTTCTCCGACAAACACATGAAAGCGACCCGTATCCCGGGTCGAGACAAACGCCAGTCGACCACCATCGGGCGACCAGCGCGGTTCAACATTGACATTGCCGCCGTCCGTCAGTGAAACGATCTTGCCGCTTTGGAGATTCAATAACTTCAGTTCCACGGCATCGGCCAGGTAGCGCGCAAAGACGATTGTTTTGCCGTCGGGCGAAACGTCAGGCTGGAAGTCGTAGCCGGGACCACTGGTCAGCTGCACCGCCGTTTCAGAGTCAATCGCCTGCTGCCACAGGCTGCCCTGCATTGAGTAGACCAGCGATTTGCCATCCGGCGTCCAGGCAAGTGCACTGGGCCCCGAGGTCAGCTGCGGCAGGAACATCTCGCGGAAGTAGTAGTTGTGCGGGACGTCGATCTGGTCGAGTACGGGACGCCGCTCGGCAGACACGGAGCCCGCAAGCATTAAGGAAAGCAAGCCAGTCGAAATCGCCCCGAGAGTTAACAACGATGATGTTCTACGCAAGAGCATTACTCCAAAAAAATGGCCATGGTGTTTCCATGGCCATTGTAACGACTATTCTTGATCGGCCAATAAAGACCGACCCGGATCTTGTCGATCAGAAGCGGCGACCGTACCGCAGTCCTATGGTACGCGGACGATTGACAAGAATCGTTGAGTCCTGGGTAATCTCGTCGTACGGATCGTAATACAAGCCACCGTATCGAACGATTTGCGCACGCTCGTCTGTCGCATTATCGATAAACAAGTCGAGCGACCATTGCTCTCCCTGTATGCCGGTCGCGAGATTCAGGATTGAATAGGACGGCTGCCGTTCCCTGAGATCAGTCTCCAGATTACTCCAGGTCGCTCCGGTGTATGCAAACGCCGCCTGTGCGTAGAGTGGCCATCGCGCACCGTCAAATTCCTGGCGTGCGATCGCTGTGTATTGCAGCTCTGGCACATAGGGCATTTCCTGCCCGACGGGCGCCAGAACATCGGTTCCACCACCGAAGTACGCGGTCTTAAGTTGCGCGTCATTGTAGGAAGCCGACAAAGACAAAGTCAGACTGTCTGTTGCCGCATAAACCAGGTCGAATTCGAATCCGTCCGTTTCAGCTTTGCCGATATTGCGGATAATTGTGAGTGGCGACACGCTGAAGTCCAGGAAGGCAAACTGGAAGTTGTCCCATTCGAGGTGATACGCAGCGCCATTAAAACGCAACCGGCCGTCGGCCCACATCGTCTTCCAACCGAATTCCATATTGTCGACGGAGTCGGGATTGTATTTAGGTGCCAGATCTCCAGCGACAGTTGCCCGGTTCACCCCGCCAGGCCGAAAACCCTCTGAATAGGTGGCGTACAACATTTTGGAGTCGCTGAGATTGAAATTCACACCAAGTTTGAGCGTGTTGCCCGTGTCTTTCGAAACGTCGTTTACGTTTGGAAAGTTATAGCAAGGAAACTGCGGTTGTCCGCCACCGTCCAGACACCGCCCAAGATGACCATTAAACCCGCTGAGTGAATTGTCAAATTCATACCAGCGGTATCCCCCGACCAGAGTCCAGGTATCGGAAACGTCGAAATTGACTTCGCCGAAGAGCGCAAGATCTTTGTCAACCCGGTCTTGCTTCGTCTGCCACGCGACGTTGCCGTTCTCAATGACAGACGACGCCGTATCGAGATCAGGCGTTTCCCAGCGCAAGTCAAAATTGTGCTCCTGGCGCTGCATGAAAGCACCAACTACCCAGCGAGCACGCTGATCTTGGTCGGACTGCAGGCGAATCTCGTGACTCTGCTTCCTGAAACGCTCATCACCTGTGATGTACTGACTCGGATCCGTACAAAAGCCGTTGGAGTCATAGTGATAACACTGGCCGTAATAGCCGTAGTAGTTGTCCAGGTATTGCGCATAGTGCGTGTAGTCATCAACGCTTTCCGAATCCAGGTCGAGGTAGGCACCCGCATAGACCAGGTCGAGGTTGCCAAGTTTGCCCTCAACAGTGAGAGATGCCTGATACCAGGAGAAATCGTAGTACTCGTCAAAGAATCGACCAGCATTAAGATCACCAAGATCCTCTGTGTCATGAGTAAAAACGCCAGTGGTATCCTGATTCTGCATCATCAGTCCCGGCGTAACCGTCCAGTTGTCGTTCAAATCGACCTTAAGCAGGGCGCGCATACCGGTGGTCGTCGATTCATTAAAATCTTCCTCAACCAGTGCCGCATTGTCTTTTGTGATATTGACGCCCCTCAACGTTACCGAAGTCAAAACGTTGTCAATATAGCCGGGCGCCTCATCGTGCCAGCCAACGAGTCGAACAGCGACATTCTCACTGACCGGCATGTTGACGAAACCCTCAAGTGAGTAACCGGTACCACCTTCTGACACGGTGCTACCCGCAATATCAAATCCTGCCTCAAACTCTCCCAGCCTTGGCTTATTAGTAATGATTCGCATGGTTCCCGACTGGCTACTTGCACCAAAGTACGTACCTTGCGGGCCTGCGAGAGTTTCGATGCGTTCGATATCATAGACATGCACATCGAGAACACGATTGATGGTCGTGACGGGTTGCTCGTCGAGATATACACCGACACTCGGTAACGAACCGGAATGAACACCATCACCGCCGCTCGATATGCCGCGCATGTACAAGAGTGACACACCCGGTCTTTCCGACGTATAGGAAACGGTTGGCAGAAATTCGATGTAGTCGGCAAAATTATTCAGGTTGAGTTGTTCAATCTGCGTGTTTCCAAGCACCTGGACCGATACCGCCACGTCTTGCAGGTTTTGTTCCCGCTTTTGGGCGGTAACAATTATTTCTTCAAGCGTTGGACTGGATTCCTGTGCCTGTGCAGCGGAACCCGCCATTAGGACAGACCCGGTGATTGCGGCTGAGACCGCCGCGGCCAGTGGTTTTTGTTTGAATTGCGTCATTTACCATTCCCCCACAAGATTATGTGCTCAGGTACAAATGCAATCATCTGCGACAATACTCATCGCTTCAGCGGTGGAGCTTTCGCAGGTTTCGGGCGTTGCCCATGAGCAACATTCCGAATCGCCGTAAACGCAAATACATATTTCGTTACGCCGTTTGTCGATATAGTGCGCTTATCGGAGCACGAAAAACAAGTGCGATAAGTTATTTGTGTTGTGGCAAATTTGCATCAAGCACTTGGTCACTATTGCAACAATCGCAATAATCGATGGGGTCGTTTCATATTGTGAAAGATCAGTCAAAAAACGCCGACCTGAGAACGGCGTTGACGCACGCGGCAAACCTGCTGGCCGCTAACCCGTCACTCGCCCAGGAGCAGGCCGAAGAAATCCTCAAGGTGGTTTCCGACTCCGTATCGGCGAAGCACATTCTTGCCGCTGCGTTGCGACTGCAAGGCAATGCAGCGAAAGGGCTGGCGATTGTTGCCGAAGTCGTCGACGAAGGTGGTGGCGACGCGAATCTGCTGCATGAGTATGCGCTGTGCCTGGGTGCCGCTGGCAGGGGCGACGACTCAATCGAGGTCCTAAGGAAAGTATTACAAATCGACCCGGGCCATGCGGCCGCCTGGCGATCCCTCGGCGATCAGCTCAACGCACGCGGTGACGTGCGCGAGAGCGAAGAAGCCTATGACAAACACCTGGCCGCATCGACACGCCATCCTGAGTTAGTCGATGCCGCCCTGCATTTGCGCAAGAAACAATTCCCGATTGCGGAACGGCTGACACGCGATGTTCTGAAAAAGGACCCGGTCGACGTCATCGCGATTCGCATGCTGGCCGCGATCGGGCTCGAGGTCGGGCAAATCGACGATGCGATCAATTTGCTGGAGCGTTGTCTTGAGCTGGCGCCCGGGTTTCACCTCGCCCGGCAAAACTACGCGATTGCGCTGTCGCGACGGCAGCGTTTCGACGAAGCGCTCGCGGAAATTGACCGCTTGCTGCTTGCGGAACCCAACAATCCGAACTACCGGCTGCTGCAAGGTTCGAACCTTGTTCGCAAGGGCGAGCACGAGGCGGCACTCGAGCTCTACGAGAAATTCCTTGGCGAGTACCCGCAGCAGTCCGGTGCGCAGATGAATTATGGCCACACCCTGAAGACCGTCGGACGTCTCGATGAATCGATCAGCGCATACCGCACAGCCATCCGCCTGCGGCCGCAAACCGGCGAAGCGTACTGGAGCCTCGCAAACCTCAAGACATTTCGCTTCAGCGACGAGGATATTGCCGAGATGCAGGCGCAAATCGATGAAGAAGGTGGTGATCCTGACGACCAGTCGCACCTGCTGTTCGCACTGGGGAAGGCGATGGAAGACCGCAAGGAATTTGACCAGTCTTTCGATTACTACCAGCGCGGAAACTCGATTCGGGGAAAACATCATCGGCACAACGCCAAGGCGAACGTCTTCGACACCGTTCGCCAGATCAAGACGCTGACGGCGGAGTTTTTCGCCGAGCGCACAGGCTGGGGCAGCACAGCTCCCGACCCGATATTCATCGTTGGACTGCCGCGCGCCGGTTCGACATTGCTCGAGCAGATCCTCGCAAGCCATTCCCAGGTCGAAGGCACCGCGGAGTTGCCGGACATCATTGCGATCTCGCGTCGCCTCGGCAAAAAGTCCCGCAAGAACCCGGCATCCGACTACCCGGAAATCTTAACGAGACTCAGCGACGAGCAGGCCCGCGCGCTGGGCGAGGGTTACATCGAGTCCACCCGCGTCGTACGTCACGGACCGCCTTTTTTCATCGACAAGATGCCGAACAACTTCAGGCACATCGGCCTGATTCACATGATCCTGCCCAACGCGAAAATCATCGACGCAAGGCGCCACCCGATGTCCGGCGGCTTCTCCTGCTTCAAGCAATTGTTCGCCCATGGTCAGACGTTTACCTACGACCTGACTGACCTCGGTCACTATTACCGCGACTACGTGGCACTGATGGATCACTGGGATGAAGTGCTGCCCGGCCGCGTACATCGCGTTCAGTACGAAGAAATGGTTACTGACACCGAAAATCAGATTCGGAAACTTCTGGACTATTGCGAACTGCCGTTCGAGGATCAGTGTCTGAGATTCTATGAAACCGAGCGGGCCATTCGCACGCCGAGCGCCGAACAGGTGCGACAGCCGGTCTACAAGGAAGGTCTCGCGCAGTGGCGCAATTTTGAAACACACCTTGAGCCATTGAAAAAGGCACTTGGCCCGTTGCTGGAACGATACCCGATCGACTGATCGATAAATACCATGAGCGAAAGCCACCTTTTCTACCAGACTGCCAGTCGCCGCCCACGGGTATCGCGTGCTGACGGTATTTACCTGTGGGACACGAACGGCAAGCGCTACATCGATGCCTCCAGCGGTCCGATGGTGTCGAATATCGGTCACTCCAACCCGTACGTGCTGGCGGCGATGAAAAAACAGATGGACAGTGCGACGTTTGCCTATCGCCTGCACTTCGAAAACGACGCCGCCGAGTCGCTCGCATCAATGACTGCCAGTTTGATGCCCGACGGGCTGGATCGCATTTTCTTTGTTTCCGGTGGCTCGGAGTGTGTTGAAAGCTGCCTGAAACTTGCCCGGCAATACGCGTTCGTCAGCGGGCAGAAAGAACGATGGAAAGTCATCTCGCTGTTTCCCTCGTATCACGGTTCCACCCTGGGCGCGGTCGCCGTTACCGGCATGCGCCAGTTCGTCGAACCGTTTCAGGACATGATCAGGGTTATGCCGAAGGTTCCGGCCGCGACCTGCTACCTCGATCACGATGCGTTGACGCATGAAGAGCGCGGCCTGGGTTATGCGGGGCTGCTGCGCGAGGAAATTGAGCGCCAGGGGCCGGAATCCGTTTTGGCATTTATCATGGAACCGGTTGGCGGTGCGTCGACCGGTGCACTGGTCGCGCCCGATAGCTGGTATCGCGAAATCCAGTCGATCTGTCGCGAATACGGCGTGCTCCTGATCGCCGACGAAGTCATGACCGGTGCCGGACGGACCGGCCGCTTCCTCGCATCGGAGCACTGGGACCTGAAGCCTGACATCATCGCAATGGCCAAAGGTTTTGCTGCTGGCTACGCGCCCCTTGGCGCAATGGCGGCGCACCGGGACATCGTCGCGGCGGTCATGGCACACGGCGGTTTCGCACACGGCTATACCTATGCCGGCAACCCGCTCGCCTGCGCAGCGGGTCTTGCCGTCCTTGAAGAGATCCAGCGGCAGCGACTAATTGAAAACGCCGCCGCTCGCGGTGCGCGCTTGAAGGGCCTGCTTCAGGGACTGATGGATCGATACCCGTTTATTGGCGATGTGCGGGGCAAGGGCCTGCTACTCGCATTCGAACTGGTGCAAGACCGGGACAGCATGGAACCGCTGCCTGCGGAACTCAATGCGCACATCAAACTGGTCGAAGAGGCTTACATGCGCGGCCTGATCATCTACTCGCGGCGCACGCGCGGCGGTACTATCGGTGATCACTTCATGGTCTGCCCGCCGCTGATCGTAAGCGATGCCGACCTGGACGAGATAGTGCAGCTTCTGACCGAGAGCCTCGATGCGTTTGCAAAGTCCTCCGGTCTGCCCATTAATTCCGCGAGGCCAGCATGAGCGACAAAGTCATCATCACCTGTGCAGTAACGGGGTCGATTCACACGCCGACGATGAGCCCGCACCTGCCCGTCACACCCGATGAGATTGCAACACAGGCGGTCGAAGCCGCGAATGCCGGTGCCGCGATCCTGCACTTGCATGCCCGAGACCCGGAGAACGGCCGACCGACGGCGGACCCTGCTGTCTTCATGCAGTTCCTGCCGCGGATAAAACAGGAGTGTAATGCCGTCATCAACATCACAACCGGCGGCAGCTCGCTGATGACACTCGAAGAGCGGCTCGCGGCACCCAATCTCGCGAAACCGGAAATGGCATCGCTGAACATGGGATCGATGAATTTCGGCCTGTTTCCGATGCAACGTCGCTACAGCGAATGGAAGCATCAATGGGAACCCGAATTACTGGAGGCGACACGCGATGTCGTCTTCAAGAACACCTTTGCCGACATCGAGAGAATTTTTTCCGAGCTTGGTGAGGGCCACGGCACGCGCTTCGAATTCGAGTGCTATGACGTCGGCCATATCCAGACGCTCGCCTTCTATCTTCGCGAAGGGCTGATCAAGAAGCCTGTGTTCGTCCAGTTTGTTATGGGTGTGCTCGGCGGCATCGATTCATCGCCCGAAACATTGATGCATATGAAGGCCACTGCCGACCGGCTGCTCGGCGACCAGTATCGCTTTTCCGTGTTGTCGGCCGGCCGCCTGCAAATTCCGCTGGCCACCATCGGCGCCATTCTTGGCGGCAACGTGCGCGTGGGACTGGAAGACAGCCTGCTGATTGGTCGTGGCCAACTCGCGACCAGCAACGCCGAGCAGGTCCTGAAGATTCGTCGCATTCTCGAAGAACTCGGCTACGAAATTGCGACGCCGGACGAAGCACGGGCAATGCTTGACCTGAAGGGAGCCGACAAGGTGAACTTTTGAGCAAGGATTTTACGATTCGTTTTGCGACGCCGGCTGACGCGGAGATCATTTACTCGCTGGTCCGGCACCTCGCCGACACCACGGGGCAGCAACACCGGTTCCGAAGTCGTGTCGAGGACATTATCAAATACGGGTTTTCGGATGACCCCCAGTTTGAAGCCTTGCTCGCCGAACAGGACGGCTCGGTCGTCGGCCTGTGCCTGTACTTTTACGACTTCTCAAGCTGGCGCGGCCAGCTGGGTGTCTACATCCAGGACCTCGTCGTTGACGGCACAGCACGTGCACGGGGAATCGGCCGCGCCTTGATGCAGGAGGCCGCCCGGAACGGACGCGAACATGGTGCGACGCATCTGCGACTCACAGTCGAGAAGGACAATGAGACCGCCATACGTTTTTATAAAAAACTTGGGCTGAATGAATCATCGAACGAACGTATTTACACTGCTTTCGACGATGACTTTTTGAACCTGACGGATGCAACGTGAAAGTTATTTTCCATGAAGATCAGCTGCGCCACAGTCCGGCGCAAATAATGTCATCCGGTGCATTGATCGACAGCCCCGAAAACCCCGGGCGCGCCGAAACACTGTTGCAGGCCGCCATCAATGCCGGGCTGGAACACGAGGCGCCGACGAACTACGGCACTGCACCATTGGCGGCAATCCATACCGGGCGCTATCTTAAATTTCTCGAAAACATTCACACGCGCTGGATGCGAATTCCCGGTGCGTCGACGGACGTCCTGCCAAATGTGCACCCGGATACCCGCGATGTGGTGTACCCGCATTCGGCGGTCGGCCAGGTGGGTTATCACGTCTTCGACGGCGCAGCGCCGATTACGGCCGACACCTGGAACAGCGCCTGCTGGAGCGCGTATAGCGCCGTGCATGCGGCCAACGTGGTGCTCCGCGGCGCACGAGCCTGCTACGCGCTGGCCAGACCGCCGGGGCACCACGCAACCAGTGACCTTGCCGGCGGCTTTTGCTATCTCAATAACAGTGCGATTGCGGCGCAGGTTTTGCGGGGACAACATGATCGTGTCGCGATTCTCGATGTCGATGTGCACCACGGCAACGGAACGCAGAGCATTTTCTACGAGCGCAGCGACGTTCTGACGGTGTCACTGCACGCAGACCCGGTGCGTTTTTATCCGTTCTTCTGGGGCGCAGCCAACGAACAGGGCAAAGGTGAGGGAGCCGGCTTCAATCTGAACCTGCCGCTCGAACGCGGCACCGCCGATGAAGACTACCTCGTTGCACTCGATCAGGCGCTGGCCCGGATTTCCGAGTACAACCCTGGCGCGATTGTTGTCGCCCTGGGACTCGATGCCTACGTCAATGACCCCTTTGCCGGTCTCGCGCTGACGACCGAGGGATTTGCTCGCGTCGCCGAACGAATTGCAGCGTTGAACCTGCCAACAGTGCTCGTTCAGGAAGGTGGCTATCCAACGGAACATCTTGGCGACAACCTCGTTGCTTTCCTGCAAGCCTTTATTGAGGAAAACGCATCGTGACGTCACTGCATACGCTCGACCTCATCGCCATTGGCATCTACTTCGTCGTGCTCGTCTGGATCGGATTGCGAGTCGCACAAAAAGAACGCGGTAGCGGCGAAAGCGAATCCTTCCTGGCCGCCGATCGCAACATGAACCTCGTGCAAACGACCGCATCAACGGCCGCGACGGATCTCGGCGGCGGATTCAGTATCGCGATGGGCGGACTCGGCTTTACGCTCGGTATTTCCGGTTCCTGGCTGATTGCGATCTCGGGCCTCAGCGTCGTGCTGGTTTCATTCCTGATGGTGCCGAAGGTAAAGCGCTGGGCGGACCGCGTAAAAGGCCTGACCACCGGCGACCTTTTCGAGGCCCGCTTCGACCGGCGCACCGGCACCGTCGCCGCCATCGTGATCGGCATCGCCTGGTTCACGTTTGTCGGTGGCCAAATCATCGCCGGTGCCAAATTGCTGCAGGCAACCATCGCCATTGACCTGACAATCGCCGTCATTGTCTCCGGCGCCGTGATTCTCGCCTACACCGCAGCCGGCGGCCTCAAGGCAGTGATCTACACCGACGTATTCCAGATGGTCGTTTTGCTGATCGGCATCGTGTTCATCGCGGCACCCATCGGCCTGTACACCGTCGGTGGCTGGGGCGGCATCGTCGAGCACTTCTCGGCGAACGAAGAAACACGGTCGCTTGTCGACTGGGGTGCAATCGGCTGGAAGAAAGTCATCGGCTGGTTTTTTGCCATCTTCCCGGTCTGGTTCATATCGATCGCCGCCATGCAGCGCATTGTGGCGGCGAGAGACGAGAAGACGGCGCGTCGTGCGTTCTTCCTGACTGGCGTGCCGATCGAATGGCCGCTGTTTGCAATCGGCAGCACCTTGATCGGCCTGCTTGCAAGAATGCTGATGCCCGACCTGCAGGACCCCGAACTCGCAACGCCTATGCTGATCATGGAATTACTGCCGGTCGGGCTCGCCGGCATCGTTATTGCCGCCTATATCGCCGCCGTCATGTCGACTGCTGACTCGGTTTTGATGGGCCCCGTCGCAATCGTCACCAATGACATCTATCGCAAGTACCTGCGCCCCGATGCGACCGAAAAGTCGATTGTCCTTGTTGCGCGCTCGGCGACACTGGTTCTCGGTGTACTGGGTATTGCGATCGCCTACCTTGTACCAAACGTGCTGGACCTGATTCTTTATGCCTACACGTTCGGTTCAGCTGGCCTGTTCTTCCCGATGCTGGGACTGTTGTTCTGGCAGCGCACGACGGCACGCGGCGCATTCTGGAGCATGCTCGGCGGCGGCTTTTCGGCGCTCGCCTGGGTCGCCTTTGATGAACCTTTCGGCCTGTCCGCGTCCTATCTTGGCTGGGTTGTCAGCCTGCCGCTGCTGGTGATTGTGTCACTGCTTACCGAACACAGCCCGGAAGAAGACCTCGACATGTTTCAGTAATCCTGCTTGAAGACCTTGCCGCCTTTCATGACAAAGGCGACATCTTCGAGCAGTTCCACTTCATCGAGCGGATTGCCGTCAATCGCGATAATGTCCGCGAATCGGCCCGGCGCAATCGCACCCACCGTATCGGGCCAGCCGATTAGCTCGGCCGCATGCAGCGTGGCCGCCTGGATTGCCTGCATCGGCGTCATCCCGTACTCGACCATGTAATGAAACTGCTTGCCGTTATCGCCGTGCGGGTAAACACCCCCGTCACTGCCGAACGCCATGCGCACCCCGGCCTTGAACGCCTTTCTGAAATTGTCGCGCTGCAACTGGCCGATCATGCGTTCCTTCTCCAGCGATTCCGGCAGCATGCCAACGGAGGCGCCGTGCTCGAGAATGAAGGTGTCGTTGTAGACGTCCATGACCAGGAACGTACCGTTCGCCTTCGCGAGGCGAATACCCTCGTCGTCGATCAGGCTCGCATGCTCGATCGAATCAACGCCGGCAATAATCGCAGTCCGGATGCCTTCGGGACCGTGCGCATGGGCGGCAACCTTGCGACCGTGCATGTGTGCTTCGTCAACCAGCGCCTGCATTTCCTCGAGGGTGTATTGCTGGCCACCGACGCTGTCACCCTTCGACAACACACCGCCGGTTGCACAAAACTTGATGACATCAGCGCCATACTTGATCGTTTCGCGGACCTTGGCGCGGACCGCCCACGGACCATCCGCTACGCCTTCGGCGCGTTCGTCAAACTCGCGCGGCAAGAGATTGTTGTCGCAATGTCCACCCGTGATACCGAGCGAAGGTCCGGATACACGCATCCGCGGCCCGTCGATCTCGCCATCGTTGATCGCGTTGCGCAACGCAACGTCACTGTAACCGCCGGCGCCGACATTGCGCACCGTCGTGAATCCGGCGGTAAGCGTCTTCCGCGCATTCAGCACGCCGTACAGTGTTTCTCGTGGAATCGAAATTTCCAGCGCCGAATAGCCATGAAAACGATGATCACCCGTGAGGTGATCGTGCATATCGATCAGCCCGGGCAGCACGGTCTTGTCCGACAGGTCGATCAGCGTTGCACCGGCCGGAATCGCGATATCCTTCGCCGGACCGACAGCCGTGATTTTATCGCCGCTGACGACGATAACCTGGTCATCCCGCATGCGGCCATCGATAACGTCGACCAGGCGCCCGGCCTTGACATAGAGGGTCCCCGTCTCAGCCCGTACATCCGCTGTCAAAAGCAAAACAGGCAGGACAATTAGTATTAACGCTCGTAACATTGGCTAACCCCGATGAGTTTCGAATCGACTGGCATCATTGCACAGCGCGGGAAAACCGCATAGACGGAATTGATTATGACGACCAACCGGACGACGAAGACTGTAGCACCGCTTGTCATCGCCTTATTTGCGACGAGCGTTTTAGCAGAAACCGAAACACCGCGTGCGCGCGATCTCAACATTCCCTTTGACGGAACACCGGGTTCGCTGAATGCGATCACCGATGTTCCCGGTGTCACCGTCGGGCATGAAACGATTATCCGTGACCTCCCCGGCAATCGTGCCGTTCGTACCGGCGTGACCGCTATCCTGCCACGCGGTCGCGAGTCGATGAACTCGATGGTCTATGCCGGTTGGTCAACACTGAACGGCAATGGCGAGATGACGGGTACGACATGGATAGAGGAAAGCGGGTTCCTCGAAGGGCCGGTCATGATCACAAACACGCACAGCATCGGCGCAGTGCATGAAGGCGTCATTCAATGGCGGGTCGCGCAAAGCGGTCCTGATCACAGTGGCTATTTCTGGTCGCTGCCGGTGGTGGCTGAGACCTGGGATGGCCACCTGAACGATATCAACGGTTTCCATGTCCGGCCCGAGCACGCCGCCGCGGCACTGGATCGCGCCGGCAGCGGTCCCGTGGACGAAGGCGGTGTTGGCGGTGGCACCGGAATGATCTGCTTTGAATTCAAATGCGGTATCGGTACCTCGTCGCGTCTCATAAAGATCGCCGGCCATCCTTACACGCTTGGCGTCCTGGTGCAGGCGAACTACGGTCTGCGTCGAAACCTGCGAGTCGCGGGCATTGCGGTCGGCCGTGAAATGCCTGGCGACACGATCTACTCGCAACCTGCCGGTGATACCGATATGCAAAGTTCGATTATCGTCGTGGTCGCCACCGATGCGCCGCTGCTACCGCAGCAGCTCAAACGCCTGTCGCGGCGCGTGCCGCTGGCAATCGGCCGAACCGGCTCCATCGCAAGCAATGGCTCGGGTGATATCTTTGTCGCATTTTCAACGGCAAATGACGCCGCATCGCGTGGCAAGGGTGATGCGGTCATTCACTCGATACCCAACGACAATATGAATGCACTGTTTGAGGCGACGGTCCAGGCGACCGAGGAAGCGATCATCAATGCGCTGATCGCAGGGCGTGACATGGTCGGTGACCAGGGACGATACGCCAAAGGCATTGATCACGACGCCCTGCGAAAACTGCTGGCTCAGCACTACCCGGAGGTGGCCAAGTGACCGAACCAAAAGCACCCAGCCTTCTCGACGCCCTGCTGCCTATCGCCGTACTCATTGTTCTGCTCGCTGGGTCCGTCTATCTGTTCGGTTCCGACGCGATCGGTGGTGCAACCCAGATCGTGCTGATTTTCGCCGCCGCGGTCGCGGCGTTGATCGCCGTTCGCAACGGACATCCCTGGCGGGATGTTGAACGCGCCATGATCGCGGGCATTGGAACAGCAATGGGTGCGATTCTGATTCTGCTGGCTGTCGGCTCCCTGATCGGTACCTGGCTGCTCGCCGGCACGGTGCCTGCGATGATTTACTACGGCCTGCACCTGCTGCATCCGCAGATTTTTTTTGCAGCGACCTGCCTGATTTGCGCAGTGGCCGCTCTGAGTATCGGCAGTTCGTGGACGGTCGCGGGAACCCTTGGGGTCGGATTGGTCGGCGTTGCGCTCGGGTTCGGACTCTCGCCTGAGGTCACTGCCGGCGCCGTTATCAGCGGCGTCTATTTCGGCGACAAGATGTCACCGCTCTCGGACACCACAAATCTCGCGCCAGCCGTTGCCGGGACCGATATTTTTACGCACATTCGCCACATGATCTGGACGACCGGGCCGTCGTTCCTGATCGCACTGATCCTTTTCGCCATTGTCGGCTTGCGAACATCGGCGGACATCGACACGGCATCGTTGCAGGAAACGACCCGCACGCTTGGTGAGGCGTTTCACATCACGCCGTTTGCGTTGATACCGCTGCTGGTCGTCTTTGCCATGGCGATGCGAAAATTTCCGCCCCTGCCAACGATCCTGACCGGTGCACTGCTCGGCGGCCTGACCGCCGTCGTATTGCAACCGGAAGCCGTAGTCGCGCTGGCCAATAGCCCTGAATTGCCGGGTTTTCTGGCGACGGTGAAAGGCGTATGGACCGCACTGGCCAGCGGTTACGTCTCGACAACCGGCGTCGTATCCGTCGATGACCTGCTGTCTCGCGGCGGCATGTCCAGCATGCTGACGACCATCTGGCTGATAATTTGCGCCCTGTCCTTTGGCGCTGTGTTAGAGCATGCCGGCATGCTTGAGCGATTGATCCGGGCCGCGTTGAAGGCCGCGCACAGCACTGGCGGGCTGATCTTCACAACCGCAGCGACCTGCATCGGAACCAACATAGTGGCAGCGGATCAATACATTGCCATTGTGTTGCCGGGTCGCATGTACAAGGCCGAATTTCAGCGTCGCGGACTTGACCCCCGCAACCTGTCCCGGGTTATCGAAGACTGCGGCACATTAACCTCGCCGCTGGTACCGTGGAATACCTGCGGCGCGTACATGTCGGCGACGTTGGGTGTCGCGACTTTTGCTTACCTGCCGTTTGCGTTTTTCAACCTGATCAACCCGGTTATTTCCGTACTGTACGGCGCGTTCGGGATTACGATTACGAAATTGGCACCGGAAAAGGAAACGGCGTATGAACATTGATGTGCCGCTCAGGGAGCTGGGCCCTGTCGACAGCGGAGCTCTAAGCGCAACCATCCTGGCGCAGGACGCCGAAGCCTGGAAAGAAGACAAATATCGCCAGGAGGCATTCGAGGTTCACCACGCTACCGAGTCCATCGTGATGTTGTTCGTCGACATTGATCGATGGCCGGACATCGTCGTCAAACAGGAACCGGGCTGGCCGAGACTTGCCGACGTTGCGCTGCCGCTGATGAACGACATCATTGACCGCTTCTACCCACCCGGGGGCACAGTGATCCGGGCCATTGCGGCCAAACTGCTCGCTGGCGGAAAGATCACCCCGCACATCGACCAGCATCCGTCATTTCGCCACGGGCACCGCATCCACATCCCGATCACGACCAATCCGAGAGTCCGGTTCATGATTGACGGGCGGCCTTACCAGTTCAAAGTCGGCGACGCATACGAAATCAACAACCAGAAGACGCATTCAGTGATGAACAAGGGCGATGAGGATCGCATCACCTTTATTTTCGATTACGTGCCACCGGACCAGATCGGCAACGGCTAGCTTCCGGGCCCAAAACCCGCGGCTTCAATAACCGCCGGAATTGCGGACAGGTTCTGGGTCGCGACCAGGTGTGCGCCGTGAATGCCCGGGATGTCCGCAAGTTGTTGCAACTGCTCGGCACAGATCCTGACGCCCTCCTGCTCCGCATCAGCAGCCTGGTCAAGCCTGCGAATCAGTTCGTCGGGAACCCGGTGGTTCGGCAGGCTATCGCGCAAGAAACGCGCATCTGCAGCCGAACTGAATACCGCGATTTTGGCAAAGACCACCAGTCGCCGCGGCAAACCGGCCGTCACCAGGTGCTTCATATAGTTTCCAAGTAGATCCATGTCCATGCACAGATGGGTTTGCGCGAACTGCGCACCGGCATCGGCTTTCAGGGTGAGCTTTTCCGGAACCCAACCCGGCGGCGGATGGTGTGGTGTGACGATACTCCCGACGTAAAAGTCTGGCAGCGACGGCAGGCTTTCGTCCGCCTTGATCTTGCTGGCCATGGCAATCAGCTCTGTTGCATCAACATCGAACACCGCTTTCGGCCGCGGATTAAAGCCATCGGGTACCCTGTTGCCACGAACCAGTACGAGGCTGGTCACACCCATCGCTGCCGCGCCCAGTAATTCGCCAAGCAATGCGATACGGTTTCGGTTGCGACAGGTTAACTGCACAATAGGGTCGACGCCGTTTGACATGACAAGGCTTGCCGCCGCCAGTGGCGACAGGTGCAGCCGGCCATCCTGGTTGTCGGTCAACAGGATGCCGTCGACGACGGGGCGCAGCAGTTCCGTTTGCAGCTTGATGGTTTCCGCACCGCTCTCGGGATTCAGGAACACTTCGGCGCTGATCACGAAATCTTTGCTTCGAACCGCCTCTTTAAAGGATTTCATCGTCGCACCACTGCGGAAGTCTCTGTTGATTTTGGAGCCCGACGATACCGCGGATTGCTATTACAATCGACGTTTGCTGAAATGGCCAACCCAATTGTGCCGCACGACCGTCCGGCTGGAGAATGTCGATTTCCACGCTGCAAAAACAACGCCGGTTGTTCACCGAGGCGCAGGCACACCTGCAAAAGGGTGATGCAAAGGCCTGCGCCACAGCCTGCACCAACGGGCTGAACGAGTTTCCTGACGACGCCAACCTGATGTGCCTGGGTGCCCGGGCAAACCTTGCATTGCGCGAGTTTGACCTGGCGAAACAACAGGTCGAAAACGCACTTCTCCGCTACCCGGCGTTCGCCACCGCGCATGATGTTTCCGGCGACCTCGCCCTGCTTGACGGACGAATGGATGACGCGATTTCGGCTTACCGGCAAGCCTTGCAACTCGGCGCCGATGAATCTTTGACCCGGCGAAAAATCGAAAAGGCCCGGCAACTGGTCACGGTTGCTGCGGCGGCAAACGAACCTGCACAACGATCCCAAATGGCCTATGCCGACGAAATACGGCAGGGTGAACGACACGAAAGGGACGGCGAACGTGACAAGGCCGAGGCTATCTATCGCAAAATTCTCAAGCGCGACCCGGATCATGTGGAAGCCTCACGCTTGCTTGCCGGGATTGCTGCAGGTCATGAGCAATACGCTGAAGCCGAGGTGTTTCTCAAGCATGCGCTCGAGCGCGCGCCGGAGTACCTGCGTGCCTGGGTCGACCTGACCAATGTGCAACGGCAGATGGAGAACTACGACGATGCGATTGCCAGCGGCCTGAAGGTGATCGAACTGGCACCGGACAAGGCTGAGTCCTACATGGTCTACGCCAGCGTTGTCGGCGTTGCCGGCCGTCATGAGGAAGCCATCGAGACCTACCAAAAAGCCCTCGCCCTGAATCCGGAGAAGGCTGGCGCCCTGTGCAGTATGGCGCATCATTTGAAAACCGTTGGCCGACAGGACGAGGCGATCGCACGGTATCGCGAGAGTATTGCCGTTCGACCGGATCATGCTGAATCCTACTGGAGCCTCGCCAACCTGAAGACGTTTCGCTTTGAACAAAGCGAAGTCGATGCCATGCACGAGCTGCTGCAGCGGTCTGACCTCGGCGATGAAGCACGTGCGCAGGTGCACAACGCGCTGGGACTCGAATACGAATCACGCAAGGAGTACGCCAGAGCCTTTGAGCACTTTGAACAATGCAATTCCGCCCGGCGCAATCTCGAGTCCTACGACCCGGTTGACACCGAAGACACGCACGACCGCGTTATCGCTCTCTTCGACGAGGCCTTTCTTCAGCAGGCTCCGGCTGCACCCTCAGAACCGACACCGATTTTCGTCGTCGGGCTGCCGCGTTCCGGCTCGACGCTGATCGAACAGATACTCGCAAGCCACAGCCTCGTCGACGGTACTCACGAACTCAGCGATCTGTCGAAAGTGGTTCGTGCCATGCGCCGCAGGCGACGCAAGGAAAAGCGGTTTCCCGAGATTGTTGCCGAACTGAATGAATCGGGTTGGGCGCGAATTGCCCAGCAGTACATTGAACGCTCAGCCAAGCACCGCGGCAATGCACCCTGGTTTATTGATAAGAACCCGAATAACTTTATTTTTATCGGTTTGCTGAAACTTGCGATTCCGAACGCAAAGATCATCAATGCAAGACGCCACCCGCTCGATAGCTGTCTCGGGTCATTCAAACAGTTGTTTGCCAGCGGCCAGCCCTTTAGCTACGACATGACGGAACTGGGCGAGTATTATCTGCAATACCAGCGGCTGATGGACCACTGGCACCAGGTTTTGCCCGGATTTGTACTCGATGTGCATTATGAGGACGTGGTCGGTGACCTCGAAACCGAAGTTCGACGGCTACTCGAATTCTGCGACTTGCCGTTCGAAGAAAGCTGCCTGCGTTTTCACGAAACGGTACGCGCCGTCAAAACGGCAAGCTCCGAACAGGTACGACAACCAATATATTCCTCA
>JAUHYO010000302.1 GCA_030426325.1 Gammaproteobacteria bacterium
GCTAACGTTTCATGCGCGCATTTTATTCCCTGTGGAATAAAACCATACCCTCAAACGTATCTATAGCAAATGGATCACAATTTGAATCACCGTCAAGACGAGCTTGTCGAGATATTGCCGAATATTCGGCGATTCGCGTACAGCCTCACCAGCAATATGGCTGATGCGGATGATCTGCTGCAGTCCACAGTCGAGCGCGTGCTCGAGCGTGGTCTCCCGGACGATGTGCCGCTGCTGCCCTGGTGTCTCAGGATCTGCCGCAACCTCTGGATCGATGAGGTCCGGTCGCGCAAGGTTCGCAGCGATGCGGCAAAAGAGCCGGCCGTTATTGGTGAGCAGGTCTTGATGGGTGAACAACAGGTGCTCGGCGAAATTTCGCTGGGCGAGGTACAGGACGCTTTGCGCGCAATGACAGAGGACCAACGGGCAGTGCTGGAACTCATCGCAATCGAAGGCTTCTCCTACAAAGAAGCCGCCGAGGTACTGGATGTACCGGTCGGGACGGTGATGAGCCGCCTGGCAAGGGCACGCAGCACCCTGGCTGAACGAAGCGGACAAAACGAGATTCCGGCAGCTTAGCTGGATGGAGCATGAAATGACGAACATTGATGACAATACAGACGACATCGCGTTGAGCGCCTATATCGACGGCGAGTTGCCGGACGATGAGGTCCGCACACTGAAAGCCCGCCTGTTGAAAGAACCCGACCTGGCGCGTCGCCTGGAAACACTGCGAGGCGCCGACAGCGAAGTCCTGCAACTCTACGACGCCATCGACAAGCGCCCTATGCCGAAGGCGGTGCTTGAGATGCTCGGCCAGGACACAACCGACTCCCAGGACAGCAACGTCATCGCTTTCCCGAAACGCGGTCTGCAGCAGTTTTTCCAATTGCCGGTCGCCATCGCCGCGAGTGTCGCACTGCTCGCCGGCTTTCTTGTCGCCAACATTTACCAGGAAAACAATATTGCCGGCCCCGGTCAAAGTGGACTCTACGCCGGCGCCGTTGATACTGGCAGCGAGCTTCACCGCTTGCTTGAGCAAGGTACAAGCGCCGAGACCCAGACGCTGGCCAGCGGGCAGCGGGCAGAATTGTTGCTGACGTTCGAGGATCGCGATGGCGACTACTGTCGCCAGTTACGAATCGACGGCGTCGGCGCTCCGGTCCAGGGTGTTGCCTGCCGACGCGGCAGCGCCTGGCAGGTTGAGGCAACCAGTATTGCCGGTAAGCGGTCGCCGGACGGCAGTTACCAGCAGGCCAGCGGCGAGACGCCGGATGCCATTGATTCAGCGATCGACGCTCTGATCGGGACCGCCCCACCGCTCGATATTGATGAAGAAAAAGCTATAATTTCAAGAACTTGGAAAAAACCTGCGGATTGATGGAATAAAACCGCTCCCTGATCGTATTCCTGATAACAAATTGGGAAACACCTGAAAAGGAGAGCAACATGTTTTATTCACGAATCATTTTTATCGCCACCCTTCTGACGCTGGGCGCCTGTGCCTCAACACCGGACTATGTCGCCGCAGACAGTGCCAGCGACTACGGCCACTACACTCGCAAGATTTCCGACGACCGGTATCGCGTGAACTACAACGGCCGACGCAGCACGGACTTACAGGACGCTCGCGACTACGCCATGCTGCGTGCCGCGGAACTCACGCTGAACAAGGGCTATGACTGGTTCCAGATTGTTGATCGCGAAACATCGACAACCGAAACACGTGAGCCGGAAATGCAGCTTGGTTTCGGTTACGAGCAGACGCGATACGTTGAAACGCACTGTGGACTGCTGTCCTGCACGCGCACCGAACGACCCATGCGTCAAGCCAGCATGCATCTCGACAATCGCCGACCGGAGACGCGTCACAGCCATTCAATTGAAATTGTAATGGGCAAAGGCAAAGTCCCTGAAAACGGCAACTACTACGATGCAAAAGCCGTTGCGGAGTCGATTGGCGAACCCGCCTGAGAATCTGTAAGCAAGCTCTGAGAACAGGCCGCTTCATGCGGCCTGTTTTTTTTTGCGTTTGATGGAATAAAACCCAAACGTCATCCGTTCTCCAGATACAAGTTAACCAAATGGAGGATAGATCATGACTTGTTATATCAATGAAAAACTCAACCGCATCGTTGCGGGAATCGCAGTCCTGGTAGTTTTCGCTGCCGCCGACAATGCCTTCGCTCTGGAATCGGAAACGAACGCATCGGCCAATGCGGAAAGCCAGGCTTCAGCATCAGCTCAAACGGATGGCTCCGAGACCTCGGCATCATTCGGCTTCAGTGCCAGTGCATCAGCGTCCGCCAACACGTCATCTTCTGACGGCGAAGCGGACTCGGGTGAACAGCAGCAGGAGGAAGTTGCCAACGAGGATCCGACCCAGGAGCCCAAGCACGAGCCGAAGAAAGACCCGCGTAAGCAGCCCACGAAGGAGCAGTCTGATGACCGTGAGTCGGACGCTTCGGTCAATGGCGAAATCGCTGGTCAGTTGCTTGGCAATGTCGAAGGTTCCACGGCAGATTCGATTGACGCTGTTGATGGAACATTGACTGCAATGGCCGATGGCGCAATTGCGACATCTGCAGACGTCGCTGCATCGACGAACGAGCAGGCGAACGAATCTGTGGAAACGGGTGAAGACGCTGTGGCTGATGTCGCCGCCGAAGGTGAGGCTATGGCCGACGAGGCCGAGGCTTCCGCTGAGGCAACCGCGACAAGCACCGCCGACGCCGTAAGCTCGTCTGTCGAGGACGCTGTTTCCGATGACATCGCAAGCTCTATTGGCGCTGAGGTACGCAACGACGTGCAAGCTGCGATTACGGAAGATCTGACGATCGACCTGACTCGCGAGCTGCCAATCCCTGGCCGCGACTAAGTCGACGGCAACCTGCGGCCGGCGAGGCAACTCGCCGGCCATTTTTGAAAGGAAATAAGACGATGAACAAGACTCAAGTATCCAGACTATGTCTGCTGCTCGGCTGCCTGCTGGTATCGACCGCACTATTCGCCGCCGACAACCGCGCGAGCTTTGATTTCGACGCGAACCTCGGCTACCACAATGACAGTAATGTTGGTATTGCCGACCTCGACACCAACAGCGGCAGTTCTGACACAGCGCGAACCTACGGGCTTGCACTCAAAGCCACGCTGCCGCTTACACAACGATTCGTTTCACGCATCGGGTATGACTACAATGATACGGCCTATGAGGAACTGAGCCAGTTCGATCTTGGTCTGCACCATGCCTTCGCCGAACTTACCTGGAAGGCGTCGCTGCTGGATGCCGGCATTAACGTCGAAAAATTTGAGGCGAACCTTGACGGTGACAGCTACCTCGAACTCGTACAGGTAACGCCGAGCATTTCGCGCCTGATCGGTACCCGGGTATTCCTGCGCGGCGCCTATACACAAGCGGACAAGCGCTACGCTGATCTCCCGGGTCGCGACGCGAGGAATGACGCGTTTCGTGCCGACATGTACATGTTGATCAACAACATGGACCGGTATATCGCCGTTGGCATTCAAGGCAGTGCAGAAGATACTGTTGACCCAGTATTCGATTACGATGCGATTCGCTGGAACATGACCTACGGGCATACTTTTGCACTGGCGTCACGCGACATAAAGCTGAAGGCAAGTGTCAGCCACGAAGGTCGTACATACGCCAACTATGATGATTCCATCGGCGACAATCGTCAGGACAAGCGACTGCGTCTTCGAATCGGGGCAGACTGGCAGGTCTTCGAACACTTCAGCCTGACCGGAAATGTTGAGCATCTGGACATTCAATCGAACCTCGAAACCGCGGCACTCGATAAGACTGTCATCGGCGTGGGAATCAATGCGACGTTTTGAATTGCCTGCTAAGATCGATGCAGGAATTCCGAATGCCAACATACCTGCTTATACTTTTAGTTATCGCGAT
>JAUHYO010000303.1 GCA_030426325.1 Gammaproteobacteria bacterium
CGAGCCCGAGTCCGATCTCGATCAGACCGACCATGATCGCGAGCACCCCTGCCAGGGCGATCTCGGTCGCACAACGTACTTTTGCCCCGAATGCCAGGACGCTACGCGACATCGACGTTCACTTTGACGCTGCGAACATCAGGAACGTGGCGAGTGCATGCGATCGTTCGCAGACTACCCGCTTCGATGCCGCAGGATGTATTCTTGTGGCGGCCGAAAAAGCAACATGGATGGCGGGAGAAGCGATCCAGGCACTCGGCGGCAATGGCTACATCAACGAATTCCCGGCCGGGCGACTCTGGCGAGATGCCAAGTTGTATGAGATTGGTGCCGGAACGAGCGAAATCAGACGCATGCTGATTGGCCGGGAACTATTCAACGCCACCCAATAGGACGAACGTGCCCATCATCAAGACGAAAATCGATCGCACTTCCGAAGACTTTGAGAAGAACACCGCTGCGCATAAAAAACTGGTCGAAGAACTGACCGAAGTTAACGACTACATCATGCAGGGTGGTCCGGAGCGTTCCCGCGAAAAACACAAGTCCCGCGGCAAGCTGCTGGCCCGGGATCGGATTCGTGCACTGCTGGATGCGGACACGGACTTTCTTGAGTTGGGCCGCCAGGCGGCATGGCAGGTCTACAGTGACGACGTGCCGTCTGCAGGCATCGTAACCGGAGTCGGCAAGATCCATGGCATTGAATGCATGGTGGTCGCGAACGATGCAACGGTGAAAGGCGGCACTTACTATCCGCTCACCGTCAAGAAGCACTTGCGCGCGCAGGAAGTTGCGCTGGAGAACCGGCTGCCGTGCATCTATCTCGTCGATTCGGGCGGTGCATTTTTGCCGCGACAGGACGAAGTCTTTCCGGACCGCGATCACTTCGGTCGAATCTTTTATAACCAGGCGCAGCTGTCGGCTGCGTCCATACCGCAGATAGCCGTGGTCATGGGGTCTTGCACGGCGGGCGGCGCTTACGTGCCCGCCATGAGCGACGAATCAGTCATCGTTCGCAATCAGGGGACTATTTTCCTCGGCGGGCCGCCGCTTGTGAAAGCGGCAACAGGCGAACAGGTGGATGCCGAGACACTGGGAGGCGGAAACGTGCATGCGCGCATCTCCGGCGTCGTGGATCACCTGGCGGACAATGATGAACACGCGCTTAAAATCGCGCGCGAGATTGTTGAGAATCTGAACCTACCGCAGAGGCAGCCTGAGAACCGACGCGACTCCGAGGAACCAGCTTACGCGCCCGAGGAAATTTATGGAATCGTTTCACGCGAGTATCGCTTTCCCTACGATGTCCGTGAGGTCATAGCGCGCATTGTTGACGGCTCGAAGTTCCAGGAGTTCAAAAAGCTTTACGGTGCGACCCTAGTGTGTGGTTTTGCTCATATCGATGGTTACCCGGTAGGAATCATCGCCAACAATGGCATCCTGTTTCCAGAGTCCGCTCAAAAAGGAGCGCACTTCGTACAGCTTTGCAATCGACGGCGCATCCCATTGGTGTTCTTGCAAAACATCACGGGCTTCATGGTGGGTAAGCGGGTAGAACATGCCGGCATCGCCAAGGATGGCGCCAAAATGGTAAACGCCGTCGCTACGGCAAACGTTCCCAAATTTACCGTAGTAATCGGTGGCTCGTTCGGCGCCGGAAATTACGCGATGTGCGGTCGTGCCTACAGCCCGAACATGATGTGGATGTGGCCGAACGCTCGCATCTCGGTCATGGGCGGCGAGCAGGCCGCACTGGTGCTTTCGACGGTTAAGGCCGAAGGGATGGAAGCTCGGGGTGAGGACTGGCCGGACAGTGCGAAGACCGATTACGAAGACCGGATTCGTCAACAATATGACACGCAGGGGCACCCGCTGTACGCCAGTGCGAGGCTGTGGGATGACGGCGTCATTGATCCCGTCGATACACGCAAGGTCCTGGCCCACGGATTGTCCGCTGCGGCTGTATCAGCGGACGACAAAGAAGCGCCTTTCGGCATATTTCGCATGTAAGTCCATGTACAATCACGCTAAATGAAAAATGGATGAATCATGCCGCTTGATTACGACAAGTTAATGGCGACCGAGGTCGTCGACCTGCCGCTCTCCTACAACGATTCCGAAGCTATTCTCTATGCGCTGAGTGTTGGCATGGGGCGCAACCCGGTGAATCTGAAAGAACTGCCTTACGTGTATGAGCAGGGCTCCGTTTTCAAGACCATGCCGACACTCGCGTCTGTGCTGGTACCGGACATGTTTCCCCCGGGACTCGGCTGGGACTTCGGGCAGGTCATGCATTCCGAGCAGCGCATGACCCTGTACCGCCCCTTGCCACCCAGCGCAGACCTCCTGATCAACAAGCGCGTCGTCGACGCCTTCGACTGGGGGCCGCGCAAGGGCGCACTGATACTTTTTGAGGCCGAGGGTCGACTCGCGACCGACGATACCGTTTTGTTCACGCTGGGTTGTACCGTCATGGCGCGCGGCGATGGCGGGTTTGGCGGTCCTTCCGGGACCGGGCCCAAGCCGCACCGCGCACCACGCCGTGAACCTGACTTGAGTTGCGACATCGAGACTCGCAAAGACCAGGCACTGCTGTTTCGGCTGACCGGCGATCGAAATCCCCTGCATGCCGATCCTGCCAAGGCGGCCAAAGCAGGATTCGATGTTCCGATCTTGCACGGAATGTGCAGCTACGGCATCGCCTGTCGCGCAATCCTTCAGACGATATGCGATTACGATTTTACTTTGATCGAAGGGTTCGAGGCGCGATTCACATCGCCGGTTTTTCCGGGTGACGTCATTACGACCGATATGTGGCAGGACGGGAATATCGTCTCGTTCCGATGTACGGTCAAAGACCGGGACACCATTGTGCTGCGCAATGGCAAATGTACGCTGGCGACCTAGGCCGCCAATCCTCTGGTGAGTAATCGAGTTGAAATAACGCTTGAGTCGCACGTTGCCTACGTGATGTTGAATCGAGCGGAAAAACTCAATGCAATCGACATGCAGATGTTCGAAGAACTCGGCGCCGCCGCAGACCGGCTTGCCGCCGAGCGCTCGGTACGAGCCGTTGTACTGCACGGCTGCGGCGATAATTTTTGCACCGGGATCGACCTCGGGATTTTCGCCAACGCTGAACTTGATTTCGCCGATGCCCTCAAGACCCCGGTCGCGCCCTCCCCAGCAAACCTATTTCAACGGGCTGCCTACGCCTGGCGTGAGCTGCCTGTCCCGGTCGTTTGTGCCATCCAGGGGGTCTGTTTCGGCGGTGGCTTGCAGATCGCGCTGGGAGCCGATATTCGCTATGCCGCGCCCGATTCGAAGCTCTCCATCATGGAGGCCAAATGGGGCATCATTCCCGACATGGGCATCAGCACGACGTTGCGGCAGCTGGTAGGGCCCGACCACGTCAAGGAGCTGGCCTGGTCTGCACGTATTCTCGACGGCAAGGAGGCAGAGCGCCTTGGTCTGGTCACGGCGGTTGTCGATGACCCACTGGCCGCCGGTCGTGCGTTGGCGCTGGAATGTACCGAGCGCTCACCGGAGGCTATTCGTGGCATTAAGTCGCTGGTAAACCAGGCCTGGCAACTGTCCGAGAAAGATGCGCTTGCCCTCGAGGCGGATCTCGCCGCCGGCGATGCGGCCCGGCGGATCGAGCAGGCCGATGATCGACGTGCCGGTTATCGATTTGCCGGCGCCCGATTCGCCGACCACGCCCAGCACCTCGCCCGGGGCGACGTCGAAGGAGACGTCGTCGATGGCCGTCAGCACGCCGCGCCGGGTGGACGACATCTGGAACGACAGCAGGGTGACCACGGTCAGGTTGACCACGGGCACCAGCACCGCCGAACCGAGCACCGCGCGCTGCAGCCCCGGCGCGCCGTAGAGCGCCTCGGCCAGGGCGAGGGCGACG
>JAUHYO010000304.1 GCA_030426325.1 Gammaproteobacteria bacterium
TGATGCAGGCTGATCTTGATCATCCAATAGAAAAAGTTGGCGCCGATCTTCGTGGCCGTATGGACTGGCTGGAAGAATAAATTCACCGAGTGGGAATACTGTGATGGCAAATACACACGCAGAAAACAGAATACGCATATTTGATACAACACTTCGTGACGGTGAACAGGCCCCGGGTTGCAGTATGACGCTCAGTGAAAAACTGCGCGTCGCCAAGGCACTGAGTGAGCTCAACGTCGACATTATCGAAGCGGGTTTTCCGGCAGCATCTCCGGGTGACTTCGAATCGGTCAAGGCAATTGCCGAACGAAACTTCGGTCCGATCATTTGTGGCCTGGCGCGGTGTAATCCGGGAGACATTGAGAAAGTACACGCTGCGGTCAGGGGTGCCGATCGGCACCGTATTCATGTATTCGTTGCGACCAGCGCCATCCATCGCGAACACAAGCTGAAGATGGCCAAAGAAGAAATCATCAAGAGTGCCGTCGGGGCGATCAAGATGGCGCGAGAATTGTGTGATGACGTGGAGTTTTCGCCTGAAGATGCGTCGAGAACTGAGCTGTCCTATTTGGCCGAAGTCGTTTCCGCCGCCATTGAGGCCGGTGCGACGACCGTCAATATCCCCGACACAGTTGGATATACCGTGCCAGCGGAATTCGATCGCTTGTTCAGATACTTAAAAGAACACGTGGCAGGAATCGACGATATTGTCCTGAGTGTGCATTGCCATGACGATCTGGGCATGGCCGTTGCGAACAGCCTTGCGGCGGTCGGCGCGGGCGCACGTCAGGTAGAATGCACCATCAATGGTATCGGCGAACGTGCAGGCAATTGCAGCCTCGAAGAGGTCGTAATGGCGATCAAGACGCGCGAAGAATTCTTTGGCCTACAGACCGGTGTCGATTCGACACGGCTTTATCCGACGTCGCGACTGGTCTCGAACATTACCGGCATGCACCTGCCGCGCAACAAAGCCATTGTCGGCGAGAACGCTTTTGCGCATGAAGCAGGTATTCATCAGCATGGCATGCTTCAGCACGCATCGACCTACGAGATCATGCGACCTGAAGACGTCGGGCTGAGCAAGTCGAGCCTTGTCCTGGGCAAGCACAGTGGTCGTCACGCTTTTCGTGACCGTGTTGTTGAACTCGGATTCGATCTTGACGAATTCGAAACAAATCGCGCATTCCAGGAATTCAAAAAGCTTGCGGACAAGAAAAAGGATGTCTACGACGGCGATATCGAGGCGATCATCATGAATGCCGGCGGTGCATCGTCCGGACCCTGGACCCTGCAGTCGCTGGAAGTGCAGACGCACACGGACCAACCCGCTACAGCGACCGTCACACTGATTAATCAGGACAGCAAATTAGTGAGTGAGTCTGCAATTGGCGACGGGCCTATTGCTGCGGCAGTTCAGGCGCTTGAACAGGCAACCGGGGTCGATATGGTGCTGAAGAACTTCGAGCTGCACAGCGCTTCAATTGGCGAAGATGCGCAGGGTGAAGTCACTGTCAGTGTCGAGGTTGACGGCATGAGCTTCCGCGGTCGCGGCGCGAGTGTTGACATCGTCGAAGCTGGGTGCAGAGCGTGCCTGGAAGTTATGAATCGAACATTGCGCCGTCGGGCACGCGGCGACGGACCGGGTATCAACACACAATCAGCACATGCAACGATCTAACCGGTCGTTTGACGGTAATTCATCGTGAAATCCAAGAAAACCCTGTTTGAAAAGGTGTGGGACGAGCACGTCGTCGTTCCGGAATCCGCTGACACGCCGGCGATTCTGTACATAGACTTGCACATTATCCACGAAGTCACGACGCCGCAGGCCTTCTCACTGTTACGCGAGCAGGGTTTGCCGCTTCGCCGCCCCGACCTTGTGTTGGCAACCATGGATCACTCGACACCGACGACGCCGGTCGCATCGTTTAAGGACCTCGAAATTGTCGGTGATGGTGCGGCGATGCAAGTCCGTCAAATGGAAGCGAACTGCCAGGAATTCGGCATCGAATTGCTGGGTTTTGGGTCGGCGGAACGCGGCATCGTACATGTTATCGGACCCGAGCTTGGCGCGACTCAACCTGGCAAGACAATTGTTTGCGGCGACAGCCATACGTCAACGCACGGTGCATTTGGTGCCCTCGCCTTTGGCATCGGCACGACTGAAGTTGGGCACGTACTCGCTACGCAATGCCTGCTGCAGCGCAAGCCAAAAACACTTGCGATCAATGTGAAAGGACGGCTGGGCCACGGGGTCGGTGCCAAAGACCTGGTGCTGGGCATTATCGGCAAAATCGGCGTCAATGGCGGCACCGGTCATGTCATCGAGTATCGCGGAGATGCCATCGAAAACCTGGGTATGGATGCAAGAATGACTGTCTGCAACATGTCGATTGAGGCCGGAGCACGTGCGGGCTTGATAGCACCGGATGACACGACCTACGAATATCTCAAGGGCAGACCACGTGCACCGCAAGGCAAGGATTGGGATATCGCCCTCAAACGCTGGCAGCAACTGTATACCGATGAGGGAGCAAGCTTTGACAAATCGGTCGATATCGATGCCAGCAAACTCAAGCCAATGGTCACGTTTGGCACGCATCCAGGCATGGTTGTCGGTATCGACGATCCGGTGCCGGATCACAGTTCAGATCCGAGTTTTCGCAAGGCGCTCAGTTATATGCAGGTTGAGGCCGGCAAACCGATGACCCAGACAAGTGTCGATGTTGTTTTTCTTGGCAGCTGCACCAACTCGAGGCTATCCGACCTGCAAGAGGCAGCGCGCGTTCTGCAGGGCCGGAGAATTGCTGACGGTGTCCGGATGCTGGTCGTCCCCGGTTCGCAACAGATCAAGAAGGCGGCCGAAGACCTTGGGCTGGACAAAGTGTTCATTGAGGCAGGTGCGGAGTGGCGTGAGGCCGGCTGTTCAATGTGCATTGGCATGAACGGCGACACAGTCGGACGAGGGAAACTGTCAGTCAGCACCAGCAATCGAAATTTCGAGGGGCGACAGGGAATGGGGGCAAGAACAGTATTGGCGAGCCCGATGACCGCCGCCGCATCGGCCATTCGCGGAACGGTCGCCGACCCCCGCCCTTTCCTGGAAAGTTAGTTATGCAAGCCGTCAAAATCATCCGGTCTCGAACCGTTGTCATGCCGACAACGGACATTGACACCGACCAGATCATTCCGGCGCGATTCCTGACGACAACGTCGCGTGAGGGTCTCGGCCAGCATTTATTCAATGACCTTCGCCGCGATTCGGACGGCAGGGATAAACCGGATTTTGAGCTTAACTCGCCGGAAGCCGGCGATTGCCAGGTCCTGGTTGCAGGTAATAACTTCGGCTGTGGCTCGTCTCGCGAACACGCGCCATGGGCGCTGCTGGACTACGGCCTTAAGGCGGTCATCAGTACCGAGATTGCCGACATTTTCAGAAACAATGCATTGAAGAACGGATTCATTCCTGTCGTCGTTGACCAAAAAACTCACGAGCATCTCCTGGCGAATCCCGGAATTGATGTCACGATAGATATTGAACAATCAACGCTGTCAATTGCCGATGATTTGGCTGTCCAGTTTCCAATTGACAGCTTCTCCCGCTTTTGTCTTCTGAACGGGATTGACCAGCTTGGCTATATTCGCCAACAGTCGTCGGCCATCGAAAAGTTTGAGGAGAGCAGACCTTGGAAGCCCTGATTGCCCTGTTGCCGGGCGATGGCATCGGTCCGGACGTCACCAGGAGCGCTCGCGAAGTTCTCGACACTGTTGCCCGGCAGTTTGATCACAAGTTTCGCTTCGATGAGCAACTGATCGGCGGAGTCGCAATCGACGAAACGGGTGATCCGCTTCCTGCTGCAACCATCGATAGTTGCGGAAAAGCGGATGCTGTTTTTCTCG
>JAUHYO010000305.1 GCA_030426325.1 Gammaproteobacteria bacterium
TCAGATTTGTACGCTTCGCAGTCGGCCGCAACTCGACAACCGCGATCGCAAAAATGTACGCGAGGTAGGATATTCCGTTGACGGCAAAAGCCGCACTCACGCCCAGCGTCGCGATGATCAAACCGGCGATTGCCGGGCCGACAAAACGCGATACGTTGAAAGAGATGGATGTGCTGGCAATTGCGCTTTGCAATTTGGAACGTGCAACCAGGTTGGGCACGAGTGTCATGCGAATCGGCGCGTGTGCTCCATCCAGCGCGCCCTGGATGAGCGACATTGCTGTGAGAATTACGATATCGACATGGCCCAGCCAGGTCAGGGCTGCGAGGGCCAGCATGTTGATCGTACACAGTGTATTGACGATCATCGACGCCCTGCGCCGGTCGAAGCGGTCTGCCAATACGCCAAACAGTGGGCCGAAAATAACCGCGGGCGCAAATTGGGTGAATGCCACGATGCCCACCCAGAACTCGGAGTGCGTCAGCTGCCACGCGAGCCAACCCAGGGCAACGCGATAGATCCAAAGACCGTGCAGCGATATCGTGCTGCCAGTGAGGTAGATCAGAAAGTTGCGATCGCGAAGAGCAGGATTGGTCACGGGCAACAAAGCCCGCTGTTAACTAACCTCGCCGTATTTCTTAAAGCAAAGTTCTTTTGCCTGCCCGATCCAGTCATCCTGTTCCATTCGCCCCTTGAATTCCTTCAGCTCTGCATTGACACGTGCAATATCCGCTACGCCAAACGATGCGATCTGGCGAAAGCTTGTTATACCTAAGCTGTGCAGAGTGTGCTCGAAAACTTTGCCGATACCGACAATCTCCTGCAGGTTGTCAACTTCCTGCTCGGGCTTCGTCGCGCCGTTTAATTGTCGGGTTGCTGATTTTTCCCGAGCATCGCGAAGTGCCTGACGCTGCTGCTTTTCCATTTCCAGGAAGTTTTTCTCGACTTCGTCGAGTCGCATGCGAAGTGTTTCGGATTTCTGCTCATGCTTTCCGGCATGTTCACGGTATCGGTTGGCGTCCTCTTCATACTGCTTGCGGCTGTTTTCCATGGACTTCAGGACCTGCGCAAGCTCGCGATTCTGAACCTTGAGCTCCTCGAGTTCGAGGACGTCCCGTTTCAATACCTCGTTTTCCTGTCGTACCAGCGCGCTGTCGTGTTTGAGTTCGGCGTTTTCCGCTTCAAGGGCGATGATGTTCTGTTCCAGGTCGTCCAGGTTCGCGAGCCGCGCCTTCGCCGAGGCCAGCATTTTGTTGACGGCTTCATGCTCGGTTCTTGACGCCTGGAGTAGATTTCGGAACGACTCGTATTCCTGTTTGGCGTTCTCGTATTTTTCTTCGGCCGCCTTGCGCTTTTCAAACGATTTGGTGAGTTCTGCCTTGTAGAAGTCCCGGGACTTGACGAATTCAACCTGTAAATCGTCCGACTGGCTCTTGAGCGATGTCAGTGCATTCTGAAACTGTACAACCTTGTTCTTGAAGTCCTCGCGCTCAGCCTTCAGTGTAAAAATGCTTTTGGTCAGCAGCTTTTCTTTTTCCAGGGCTGATTCGAGGTCGGTGCGGGTTTTCGCAACGAGCATGTCGCGTTGATGCACGACGGACTCCTGAGCCTCGACCGTGGTTCGCATTTTCTTGATTTCGAGCGTCAGGCGATCACGCTGGCTGACAAGCTCGTCGACCTTGCTCTGCCATTCGCTGTCCAGAACTGCTGATCGCTTCGCAGCCAGTACGCCGCGGACAAACCAACCAGCCGCCAACCCAACGGCCAGTGCGGCGGAAAGGTACAGGAGAATCGTGGAAGCGGGGCTGTCCATCGGGCGATTATCGCTGACAGGCATATTATGGAATATGATGAAACGCACATTTCAGCCGGTGCTGCGCGGAATCAGTGCTTGCATTATGTAAAGTTTTGGACACGAAACCTTCATGCTTTTTTGCCTATACTGATTACTGCGCCGTCATTACAAAAAAATAACAAGGGATACCGCCATGTCGTTTCGAGTCGCAGTCAAGTTATTGCCGAGCCAGTTCTTCCATTGTTTTGCTGCTGTGTTGTTGGCAGCTTCATCGTTTGCCCAGGCCCAGGATATTGTGATTTCCGGGGTTGTCGATGGACCTTTGACCGGAGGTACGCCGAAGGCGATCGAGTTATGTGTGTTGAACGATATCGCGGACCTGAGCGTTTACGGCCTGGGTTCAGCGAACAATGGAGGCGGCTCAGACGGTGAAGAGTTCACGTTTCCTGCGGTCGCTGCGGCTGCCGGAACCTTCATCCACGTATCCCAGGAAAGCGACAACTTCTCCGCATTCTTCGGGTTTGAGCCTGCGTATACATCCGGTATGGCGGCAATCAACGGTGATGACGCGATCGAGTTATTCATGTCCGGAAGCGTCGTGGACATTTTTGGCGATATCAACGTTGATGGCAGCGGGGAGCCCTGGGATCACCTGGACGGCTGGGCTTACCGCAATGACGGGACGGGGCCGGATGGCAGCACCTTTGTATTGTCAAACTGGTCGTTCAGCGGAATCAATGCGCTCGATGGCGAAACGAGCAATGCGACGGCGGCGACGCCGTTCCCAATTGGCAGTTATTCAGCCTGCGAACTGCCGGAGCCCGTTCCCAATATCCTGCTATCGGAAATTGTTGTAACACCGACAGGCGGCGAGTTCATTGAAATACACAATCCAACCGGTGTCGTTGTGGACTTGGCCGATGTTTACCTGACCGATGCGACGTTTGCCGGTGGTGGTACTTATTATTACAACATCGTCACCGGCGCGAATGCGGGTGGAGGCAGCTTCGGCGATTTCCATGCACGTTTTCCGGCCGGCGCGTCGATTGCGCCAGGTGAATTTCAATCCATTGCCATCGCGGGGTCTGATGCGTTCGCAACCGAGTACGGATTCGACCCGGATTACGAATTGTTTGAAGACGGTGCCGCTGCAGACGGCATTCCCGACATGCTTGAAGCGTTGCCGGGCTCAGTAAACGGGCAGGGCGGCCTCACCAATGGAGGTGAGGTTGTCGTGCTGTATACCTGGGACGGTTCCGCCGATCTTGTTCGCGACATTGATTACGCTGTCTGGGGCGACAAAGATGAAGCCGTTGACAAAAGCGGTGTCGGAATCGACGGTCCGGATGCTGACGGTGATCCTTCCTTCTACGCATTTGAAACACCGATCGTCGACCAGGAGGTCGTCGCTCTGGCTGCACATGCGGCGGGCGATTCCTTCCAGCGCCTGGACTTCACGGAAGGTGCGGAAGCACAGATTGGCGGCAACGGTATTTCGGGTGCCGATGAGACATCTGAAGATGCATCGAATACCTGGGGACAAGCGGCTGTTTCACCGAATGCAGCACCACCCGCACCGCCGATGAACTGGATCATCAATGAAATTCACGCGGACCCGGACAGTTCATCCGGTGATGCAAACGGCGATGGTGTCGCGCAATTCAGCGATGACGAGTTTGTTGAGATCGTCAACACCTCCGGCGCCGACGCGGATATTTCCGGTTGGACCTTGTCAGACGCCGTAGGTGTCCGGCATACATTCCCATCGGGATCGATTGTTGCGGATGGTTGTTCGGTTGTTGTCTTTGGTGGCGGAAGCCCGAGTGGCAAATTTGGCGCAAGCCTGGTGCAGACTGCGAGCAGTAACTCGCTTGGGTTAAACAATGGCGGCGATACCGTCATATTGAACAACGGCAGCATCGATGTTGCGGTCGCCGGTTACGGTAGTGAGGGCGGCAACAACCAGTCGTTGACCCGGGATCCCGACCTCACCGGCGGTACGCTGGTGATGCACAGCAATGTTGCGAATGCCTCCGGTGCGTTGTTTTCTCCCGGCACGCAAACGGATGGCACGCAGTTCAGCGGTTGCCCG
>JAUHYO010000015.1 GCA_030426325.1 Gammaproteobacteria bacterium
GGAGATCCGAGGACCTGTGAATTTGATCCCAGCGTGCTGCAGTGCAAGCCGGGTCAAAAGTCGGGTTGTCTCTCTGCGGTACAGGTGGATGCCGCCCAAAAAGTCTATGAGGGGCCTGTAACGTCGGACGGCGAAAAACTAAGCGAGTATTACCCGTGGTATCCGGCATTGCCAGGCTCGGAGAAAGGCGAGTATTTCACGCGATTTATTGAGTACAAAGAATCATGGTGGCGTTTCATGGGCTTCACGCCCGACCCGGGCCCGAGTTGGAAGGCAAGCGATTTTGACTTTGACACGGACTACAAGCGCATGGGAGCGATGGATGCAATCGTAAATGGCTCGAACAATCCGGACCTTCGCAATTTCAAGAAAGCGGGCGGCAAGCTAATGATCGTTCAGGGTTGGGAGGACTCGGGACTGCCTGGCCCTCAGGTAACGGCAGATTATTATGAGCTGGCAGAGCGCGTTATTGGAGATCGCGAGGCGACACAGGACTTCTTCCGGCTTTTCATGGTCCCGGGGCGATCACATTGCCACAGAGGAGATGGCGCTTTTAGTGGAGACTTCCTCAGCTACCTTGAGGACTGGGTTGAAAAAGACGAGGCGCCTGACGTGATGATTGGCTATCACCCCTCAGAAGGCGATTCGAAACGTGACTACAACAGTTCAATGAAAGCGAATACCTCGGTGCCTGACAAGTATGACTTCAGCCGTCCGCACTACCCGTATCCGCTGTGGGCGAAGTATCGTGGTACTGGCGATCCCAATGATTACCGGAATTTCGATGCAGTCGATCCCGAGCAGCAATAAGCGTTTAAATCTGAAAGTCATTCCAAGTGCACCCTGATTGGGTAACCGGAGTTTGTGAGCATGGGCGTATCGAGAGGGTACCTGTGGCGTTGGGCGAGAATGCCTGTAGGCGCTCTTATCCTGGTTGCCGGATTCGGCTTCAGTCAGGCTGACGCCGCAGAAAACATTTGTGAAACTTTTCCGGCGCTGGATTTTACCGGTGTAACTGACGCGCCAACGCAAGTCACCGGCGCGCGCATGGTAGCGGCGTCGGGCGACGTGCCGGCGCACTGCCTGGTACAAGGTTATGTTTCGCCAAACGTCGGGGTGCGCCTGCATCTGCCAGATCGCAGCGAGTGGAACGGAAATTTTCTGGAGGCGAGTCTCGGAGGTTACGGAGGCACGACGGAATTTATGGTTCCGTGGTGCGAAGAAGCGATGCGCAGGGGTTATGCCTGCCTGACTCACGATACAGGACATAGCGGGTCGTATCTAAAGGGTTCGTGGGCGTACAACAATCTGCAGGCGGAGTTCGACTACGGTATCCGAGGGCATTACGTAGCAGCCTTGGCCGGAAAGGCGTTGATCGAACACTACTACGAGTCAGAGCCGGAGCACTCCTACCATGTCGGGTGTTCGGGCGGCGGTAAACAGGGAATAACGGCTGCGCAGCGACATCCATGGGTTTTTGATGGCATCCTGGCCATGGAGCCGTCAAACGTTACGGCGACCAGTGTGGTTATTCACTGGAATGCGCTGGTAACACACGACGAGAACGGAAATCGTTTGTTCACGGATGCCGATCTTGAGGTGCTTCACCATGGAGCACTCAATGCCTGTGACGCGAACGACGGTTTGAAAGATGGCGTCATTGGCGGCGACCCGAGTACATGTAATTTCGATCCGAACGACGTCGCGTGCAAGGCGGGACAGAGTTCCGGCTGTTTGTCTGCGGTGCAGGTCGAGGCGGCGAAGAAGGTATACGAAGGACCGGTGACATCGGACGGCGAGAAACTGAGCCGGTATTTCCCGTGGTACCCGGCATTGCCGGGCTCGGAGAAAGGCAGCTTTTTCACCCGCTTCCTCGAGTACAAAACGACCTGGTGGCGCTTCGTGGGATTCAACCCGGATCCGGGACCGGAATGGCAGGCTAGCGATTTTGATTTCGACCATGACTACAAGCGTGCAGGGATGATGGACGCGCTTGTAAACGGTTACAGCAATCCGGATCTCCGCAAATACAAGGCGGCCGGCGGCAAACTGATGGTCGTTCAAGGTTGGGAAGATTCGGGTTTGCCGGGTCCACAGGTCAGCGTGGACTACTACGAGATGGCAGAGAAGGTCGTTGGTAGCCGGGAAGCCACTCAGGACTTTTTTCGACTCTTCATGATTCCCGGTCGGTCGCATTGCTACCAGGGCGCTGGCGCAGCCAGTGGCGATTTCCTGAGCGCTCTGGAAGACTGGGTTGAAAAGGATAAGGCGCCCGATATGATTGTGGGATATCACCCTGTCGAGTCGGGTTCGGTGGAAGGGAGAGAATCGCGGGTTGCGGATCATACTTCCATCGACGCGAATACGTCTGTGCCGGATCGCTATACGTTCAGTCGACCGCATTTTCCCTATCCGCTGTGGGCGAGGTACCGTGGCAGTGGCGACCCCAATGATTACCGGAGTTTCGAGGCGGTCGACCCCGAGAAGCAGTGAGACACACGGTGCCTTCGAACCTGGCATACCATGCAAGCTGCAAAGAGGACATCAATTATTCGACCTTGTCTACAACACGTTACCGGCCTTAAGAACAGGAAAATTGCTGCCATTGCAGCATTATGGTTTGCATCGATCGCCGCTGGCGTCGAAATTGCAGACGCCGCGTCTGACGATTGGCGCGTATCGGTTATTGATCAAGTTGAAAAGCTGCATCATGTAGATGATGCAAATGCATTGCAGATTGGCCGATTTGCCGAAATTGGCTTCCAGGAAATAAACAGTTCCCGTTTGTTGCAAGAACGCCTGAGGAACGCCGGATTCGACGTCAAATCCGGTGTCGCCGGAATGCCCACGGCATTCATTGCCACCTATGGCAAAGAAGGGCCGGTGGTAGGGTTCCTGGCGGAATACGATGCTCTCGCAGGATTCTCCCAAACCAAAGACCCCGTGCGGACCGCAATCGAAGGCAAGTCGGCAGGCCACGCCTGCGGTCACAACCTGCTCGGCTCGGGTGCCGTTCTGGCCGCAGTCGCGACGAAAGAGTGGATCACTGCGAATAACGTCAAAGGGATCATAAAAGTATTCGGTACCCCGGCCGAAGAGGGTGGCGGAGGCAAGGTCTACTTCGCTAGAGATGGGCTGCTGGACGGAGTCGATGTGATGATGAACTGGCATCCCGACAGCTATAACGGCTCAATAACGAAATCCAATCTCGCCATGATTGCCGGGAAATTTCGATTCTATGGCTATTCAACGCACGCGTCGGCGTTTCCACAAAACGGGCGCTCAGCGCTGGATGGCGTCGAGGCGATGAACATGATGGCCAATATGATGCGGGAGCACATCGAAGAGAAGTCCCGTATTCACTACGCGATTACGCAAACGAACAAAGCGCCGAATGTCATTCCCGATTTTGCTGAGGTTTTTTACTTTGTCCGCAATCCGGAGGCGCTGAAAACCCAGCAGTTGTGGGAGCGTGTTGTAAAGGCGGCAGAAGGTGCCGCGCTTGGGACTGGAACAACAGTTGAGCACGAAATAATTTCCGGGCATTACGGGTATCTGGCAAATACTGCACTTGCCCGTGTAACACATGCGAACATGCTTCACGTTGGTGGCGTCGAATACAGTGAGAGCGAAATAACATTCGCCCGAAACATCACGAAGACGTTTCCGAATTCTGCTCCTGATATGTCGAGAGCCGTCCAGATCCAGCCGCTGGAAATCAATCCTTCCGATATTTGGACGGGATCATCTGACGTCGGCGATGTTTCCTGGCTTGTTCCCACCAATTGGGTACGTACAGCGACGTATGTCCCCGGCACATCAGCGCATTCATGGCAATCTGTCGCTGCAAGTAACACGTCGATTGGTTTGAAGGGTATGCACGTCGCAGCAAAAACTATGGCGCTGACCGCAGTCGAACTTATGAAAACGCCAGAACTCCTGGATGAAATCAGGACGGAGTTCGATGAGCGGCGTGGACCGGGTTATAAATATGTGTCGTTAATTGGAGAACGCAGCCCGCCGCTCGACTACATGAAATAGCGAGAACGTCGACGAAACGGTCGAAGTCGAACTGCACATGCCCGGCATCCGGGGTGACTACGTGCTGCGGTATGTGTTGTCGAACGACCGGCAGGTTATCGAGGAAATTCCGATCACGATCAGGTGATGGCCAATTGCAATCACCTGGCTGCCGGACCGCCTACATCGGCGGATTCTGGCAGGCCTCGATGTCGTCGGTCGTCAGGCCCATGTCCTCCGCAGCGCGTTCCCAGTCATCGGCAGTTGCGTTGACGTCGTAGATATCGCGGCTGGTTTCGGAAATCTCACGAGCAAGATCACTGCTGCCGAAACGAGTGGACGTATTCGCGACGGCACGCACAAGAGAGCCGAAGCCCTTTTTCTTCTTGTTGGCCTGCTGTGCAGCTTCGACCTTTTTCTGCAAACAGGCATCACGCGCTGCCTGCAATTGTGCCGGGTCCACGGCCTGCGATGCCGGCGCTGCCGCCGGAGACGGATTGTTTTTCTCTTTCAGCTTCGCCTTGATAACACCGGCGAGCTGCGGGCTGGGTTCGCCGTCGACGTCCATGGCGTTCTCCGCCTGGAACGTCGAAATGGCGACGATCGTCTCGGTCGACAATTCGCCCTGGATATTGCCCGGATCATAGCCAAGGGCAATCAGGTCCATCTGGATCATTTTTGTCAGGTCGTCGGCAACGACGACGGCTGGCAGCAAAAACGCCACCAGCAAACCAATCGAAATGCTTTTCTTCAGCATGGTCTTCGCTCCTTCCAATTCTCTGTCAGCGAGCGACCAGGGGTCGCAGCTCATCCTCATACTTTTCATACAGCGCGTAGTTGTGTGCAACGCTTTCGTTGAGGTCTTTCTGAACGTAGGCGGTTCGCAGTGCACTTTTAACCCACTCGTACTCCGCCCAATTACCGCCGGCGGATTTCACGAGTTCGAGTTCAATGGTGTGTATGCCCATCATCGACGTGGCGCCACGCATCATTTCACTCATCTCACTGATCGATAGTTCTTCATCTTTTTCGGCTCGCTCGGAGAGTTCCCGAATGCGCTCTGCTTTTTCATCCATGATTTCCGCGGCGCGTTGTGCAATTCGAGCAAACTCCCGAACCTGACTCTCTTTGAGTTTACCGTCCGCCGGCGGTTCGTACTCGTCTTCGCCAGCGGCCTGCATCAGTTCACCCTGGCGCATCGCCTCACCCAGCACTCCGCCAAAACCCGGCGGCGCGTCGCCCGAAGTCGATTCGGCGATGCCCGGCATTTCCGGCATCGTGGGAGCAATGATCGGGCGCATGACCAATGAAATAATGACCATGGCGACAATCGTAACGATCAACGTGGTGATGTAGTGTCCTGCACGCTTGCTGTCGGGCACATCCAGGTACACGGGAATGACCCGCCAAAGCAGGATCAGCGCGTAGACGAACAGGGCAAGCGCGACAATCGTTCCAATCCACGGCAACCAGTTAAGCGCCTGGCCCAGGTAACCGGGTACGAAGGCCAGCGACGTCGCGGCCAGGCCCCGGGCGAAACTCGCTTTGCCGTCGAACATGCCGGCGAGCGCGCTGACGATAAACGCGACCAACCCTGCCGCGATGGCGCTCATGACAATGGTGATCAGCGTCTGCAGCAACGACGATCCGGCACTGAAAAACCCGATGACGTAGCCGAGAATGGCAGCCGAAATAATCAGTGGGACTGTCAACAGCAATGCCGTCTTTTGCCAGTCATCGGATTCGGGCAAGTAGTTTTGCCACGTCGCCTCTGCATCGAAAAAGGCACCTTTGATGAGTTCAATAGTACGGGCAGGATTCAGCACGGGTACTCCTTAGTCTGTTTTGGTCTTGTCTTCATCTTCCTTGTCTTTCTCGGCCTGAGTTTTATCCAGGTGTTCCTGCTGGTCGCCGTAGTAGTCATCGACGGCGTGCTCCGATGCCAGCGGACTCAGGTAATGTTCTTCGGTCATCCCTTCGCGGTTCATCGCGATGCCGGTCAGGCAGGCTTTGATAATGTACGCGCTGTTGAGTGTCGTCTTGTAGGTTGGATCAAGCGCAGGGTGGAGTTCCACAAGGTCAAAACTGACGACGTTCGATTCAGCACACAGTCGGCGTACAATGGTAACGGCTTCACGCATGTTGATGCCACCCGGAACCGGTGTGCCGGTCGCTGGCGTGAACGCAGGATCGAGCACATCGATGTCGAACGAGATGTGCAGCTTGCGACCCTCTTCACTGGCTTCCGCAACAACGCGATCCAGCACGGCATCCCATCCGCGTTTCTCAACTTCCGCCATGGTGTGATAGCGCATGCCGTTTTCACGCATCCACTCGAATCCGGACTTGCCTGGGCCGGAAGAGCGCAACCCGACCTGGATGTAATCGGCTGCGCGTACGTGACCTTCGTTGATCAGTCGATAGACCGGCGCGCCGTGATCGATCAGGTGAGGCCCGCCCCACCAGGCGTCATAGTGCGAGTCGAAGTGAATGACCGAAATTTTCTCTTTGCCATAAACGTCGGCCAGTGCCGCAACGTTCGGGTACTCCAAAGAGTGATCGCCACCGACGATCATCGGTATCGCGCCGGTCTCGGCGATTTCACGCACGACCTCCCGGATGTGCTGCATCGAGCGTTCGGTGCTGTCGTTGTCGATGGCGACGTCGCCGTAGTCGACGATGTTCAACACCTCATTCGGGACTATTTGCACGTACTGATCGTGGCTTCCCATTGGCCAACCAAGCAAGCGCAGGTCAACGGTTGCCTGTGCGCCCGAATCGCGCCACCCGGACCCCATGTTCAGCGGCGCGCCAAGAATGGCAACATCCACTTCGCCGGCGATCAGGTCTTCCTTGGTGAGTGCAAGCGGGTGTCCGCCAAAGGTCGGCGGACCGCCACGACCATCGTAGCGGCCGAGCGGCAGTGGACCGTCATCTCGTTTCGGGTCCATCGAGCGCGGGCGTTTCGCCTTCCAGGCGTTGTATTCCGGCGAGTCGGTGTTGAACGGCACGTTCGGCAGGTCGCGGCCCTCTTCATAGCGGTTATGCGAATGCACATGCATCATCGCGACGACCCATGCCTTGGTTTCTTCCGGCGTTCGTTCGTCGAGTTTCTCAACCGTATCCTCCAGCGGACCGGTGAAGCCACGCGCATCGGGGCCGATCAGGAAGTCGAGTTCCTCCGAAGTGAGCAGCGAGAGCTTTGGCATCACGCTTTCGGGCAACTCGAGGATCTCGTCGTCCTTCTCCTCGCGATGATCGACCGTGTCGAAGGGATACGGGGCAGTGCCGACAGAATGCTCGGGCGTGTCGTGAGTCTCGTCGGCAAGCGCGGGTGATCCGATTAACGCCGCGGCGGTGAGCAGCAAGGTCGTTGACAGACTATTGGCCATCGCGTTCTTTCCAGTCAGGTGAATACGCATCATCGTTGTCCATGATCAAGTGCAAACGGATGGATGTAATCGGGTTTGAGTCCCGCCTTCCGAACGGCAATCCCGACCAGGCAGGCGTTGAGCAATGCATTGGCGTTGGTAACCGACAGCTCGGAATAATCCAGCATCGGCGCGAGGTCGGTGATCTCGAAAGCGACGATGTTCTTTGCCGCACAAACGTGCCGAATTGCACTGGTCACTTCGTCGACACCCAATCCGTTTGCCACGACGCGACCGGCGGCGATCAACTGCCCCGGATCGATGACGCTGACGTCAATGGAAACAAAAAATGCATCCGGGCCGTTGTCGACTTCGCGCAGAACGCGCGCCAGAACCTTGTCGAAGCCACGCTGCTGAATTTCTGCCATCGTGTGATAACGCACTTTGCTGTCACGCAGGCGTTGCAGTGATTCGGCATTGATGTCCGGGCCGCGTAGTCCCACTTGCACGGTGTCGCCACCGTTCACGAGACCTTGCTCGAGAATCCGAAACAGCGCCTGCCGATCGGAAAGCATGTGATCACTGTTGTTCTCGACATCGGTGTGGGCACTAAAGTGCAGCAGGCCAAACGTGCCAGCACCGTGCGCATCGGCGATGCCTTTGACGCCCGGGAAAAGCATTGAGGTGTCGCCGCCGACCAGCATCGGAATGGCGCCGGTCGCCGCGGTTTCTGCCACCATGTCGGCGACGTGTTCGACGGAACGCTCGGTGCTGAGCCAGTCGGTATAGAGATTGCCGTAGTCGACGACCGACAGGACTTCGAGCGGGTACAAGAGTGACTGCACGTCAGGCGTCGCGATCGTGTTGAGTCCGCGCATCGCATCGGGCGCAGCCCCGGCGTCGCGGCGTCCGCTGCTCATATTGTGCGGCACACCAATTATCGCGACGTCGACGTTGCCGGCGACCAGGTCTTCGGGCCAGATGGCAACCTTTGCACCACCGAATGTCGGTACGCCGGATTTCGGTTCCAAATAGCGGTGCACACTAAAGGGCCCGTCTTCGCGTTTGAGTTCGCGCAGCGGTGCGGGAGTCGGCAGGGTGTGGCCGTTATACGACTCGTCGGTCAGGTTCAGCGGTGCGGCACCCATGTCACGTGTCGGGTCATAGCCCATCTGCTTCGCAACGGCGATGAGATCGTTGACCAGGGCCTGGAGACCCGCGGCGTCGCGCGTGGCGAGTTCATGCAGCAGTTGCCGCTCGGGAATGAGCTTTAAAATCTCGCCCGACGAAACGAACCGTGATTGCTCATCGGTCAGCGCGCTAAATTGAGGTCGTAACTCATCCGGCACCGTCCAGTCGCCATAAGCATTCTGAAAGGCGAGACACAGTAAAACCAGGAGCAGGGTGATTCTTATTATCATCGTAATACCCCAATCTGAGTGGAGGTATTAATACACCCTCTCATGTGCCGTGTCATTTATGCCTGGCTCGCGAGCGCCGTCCGGCAGCGCAGCAATCTGCGCAAAGAAAGGCAATATTCCATAGCAATATCAACCAGTTATTAGTATACTGTACATATTCACAGTACACTAAAACCGACCGGAGGGAACCGTGTCCGCTGCCATCGCCTTGCTCGAAAACCGAGCACCATCCGCCCCGTCGCAAGCCGAGCAACTCGGCGCCGAAATCACTGAACTCTGCAGCTATCTCTACGCCGCCGAGGCTCGTTTACTCACCTTGATTCGTCAGTTCGACGAGAACCAGTACTGGGCCGAGCAGGGCCTGTGTTCCTGCGCCCACTGGCTGAACTTCAAATGCGGCATCGGCATGAACGCCGCGAGAGAAAAAGTACGCGTTGCCCACGCGCTGGCAAAACTACCGAAGATCAGCGAAGCGATGGCCAATGGAACGTTGAGCTATTCGAAAGTAAGAGCAATGACTCGCATTGCCAACGAGACCAACCAAGATTACCTGTTGATGATCGCCGAACATGGCACGGCCCATCACGTCGAAAAACTGGTCTCGAAATTTCGCACCGCGAAGCGACTGCAGGATGCCGAGATTGCCAACGAGCAGCACAACAATCGCGAGGTGACGCACTATTACGATCACGATGGCTGCCTGGTCATAAAAGCACGCCTGCCGGCCGAGCAGGGTGCGTTGATCGTCAAGGCGCTGGAAATGGCGATGGACAAAGACTTCGCCGAGTCTGAATCGCCAGCCGACGACGAAGAACCGACTCCCATCGCTGCCCGTCGCGCCGATGCACTGGCCGAGATTGCCGAAACCTACATGAACAACAACGAATCCTCCGGCTCAACGGCCGATCGCTACCAGGTGGTGGTTCATGTTGCGGGCGACGAATCGAGCATTGAGGATGGCCCCCACGTTACCGCGGAAACGTCCCGGCGGATTGCCTGCGATAGCTCGATCGTCGCTATTCGCGAGGACCAACAAGGTGAACCCATGTCCATTGGCCGCCGGTCACGCTCAATTCCACCCCCAATGCGTCGCGCATTACGCGCCAGAGACCAGGGCTGCCGCTTCCCCGGCTGCACCAACACGCGATTTGTCGATGGGCACCACATAAAACACTGGGCCGACGGCGGCGAAACGAGTCTCGACAACCTGGTGATGCTCTGCAGGCATCACCACCACCTGGTTCACGAGGGCGGGTTCATTTGTGAGAAGTCTTCCGATGGAAGTATCCACTTCAGAACCCCGCAGGAGCAGCCCCTGGCGCTATCCCCGGAAATGCCGGGCGTTGCGGCGCACGACGACGTCCAGCAATGGTTCGACCGCGAGTTTTTCGAGGCGAATATTGACTCCGAATCCTGCACGGCCAGGTGGTATGCGGGGGAGCGCATGGACTGGAATGCGGCGGTAGGAAGCCTCTTGTTGGCGTGAACCAATCTGATATAGATTCGCGAGATTGGCGGCGCGAGATGGGCGCGGGAATCGCAAAATGTCGTTCGAAGAATTGGGTAGCCTCGGTGAGCTGCTGGGTTCGTTGGCCGTTCTTGTGTCGCTTGTTTACCTTGCCCTGCAGATCCGGCGCAGCACCGAGGCCGCGAGAACATCAACCTACCAATCAGTCGTTTCCGATTTCGGCGCACTGAACCGGGAGATGGCGAGCACGCCGGACCTGGCGATGCTGTTCGCGAACGCCCTGGAGGATTACAAATCCCTGAGCGCCTCGGAAAAGGCTCGCGTATCGCAATTGTATTTCGCGGTATTCCACTACTTCGAAAACATGTACTACCAATACCAGAAAGGCTACCTGGAGCCGGACGTATGGCAGGGTTGGCGGCGCTTGATGCTGGCTTACTATTCCCGACCGGGTTTCCAGTCCTGGTGGGCATTGCGGCAGGACGTTTTCAGCGAAACATTTTCCAATTTCCTGCGCGATGAACGCATCGACAAGCCGGTTACCTCGTACTTCGACATCACGCAGATTAATCCGGAATCGCCACCCTAGGCTTGTACCTCCGGCGTCATTCCGCCATCACTCTTTCCAGCACTTCGGCGTCCCGCCAATGCCCGCGTTTGAGACGTAGCGAATAAACGACGGCGATGATGAGAAGCATCGCGACAAATCCAATCCACGACACCTTCGGACTGAACTCGAAGACGATGATGATGAAAAATTGCGCGACGAGCATGGCCCAGTGCAGTGATACCGAGGCGACCATCAGCCAGCGCGTGTCGCCGGCGCCGCGCAGGATGCCACTGCAGACGAGTATCACGGCATCGGCCAGAACGTAGCTGGACAGGCCGATCATCATGAAGGCCGCCAGGTCGCGAATCTCGCTAAAGTCGCCGCTCGGCGGCGCGAACACCTCGACAAGCGGATAGCGAAACACGATATACGTGACCCCGAGCACGGCGGCGTAAGCGAGCGCGAAGACGAATGCCGCCGTCATAACCTGATTGGTCCGCGCCATGTCGCGCGCACCGACGAAGCGCCCGATCATGCTGATGATGCCGATGTGCAGGCCGATCATCGGAATGAAAGAAAGTATGTCCCAGTTGAAGACAATGGCGGCCGCCGCACCCTGTGCAATGCCGTAGGACTGGAACATCAGCAGGAACAGGTTAAATGCCGCGATGTTCAGAAACTGTTCCAGTCCGGACGGCGAACCCAGCCGCCAGAAGCGCCGCAGTATATTGACGTCGAGCGAGAACGACTGCAGTACGGCGAACTTCTCCCGGTGCTCCTTGCGAAAATAAAACGCAACAAACAGCAGGAAGGAAATCAGCGTGGAGGCGACCGTCGAAATGCCGGCGCCGACGATGCCGAGTTCCGGAAAGCCCAGCTTGCCGAACGCCATCGCATAGCAAAGCGGCACGTTGATGGCGAGCCCGAACACGTCGCAGATCATCACCACGTGCGTGCGTCCGATGCCGGCAAAGTACGACGAGATGCAAATCTTGGCGAGCGTAATCAACACGCCGGACATCAGGATCAGGTAATAGGTGCGCTCTAGTGCGACCTGCTCCGGTTCATGACCCATGCTTTCAAAAACGCCGGCGACCAGGAATGTAATCAGCGTCAGGATCGGCAAGCTCATTAACGTCATGATCATGCCCTGGGTAACGACTTTCGGACATTTCTCCCGTTCACCCGCACCCAGGTACTGCGCCACCATCGCGTTTCCGTAGGACAGCACGCCGGTAAAGAAACAAAAGGAGAAAAACGACGCGACGCCGCCCCCGAGTGCTGCCGCTATGTGCGCAGGATCAATCTGCGACATGAAGTAGCGATCAGTAAAAATCATCAGCGCGAAAGCACCCTGCGATACCACCATCGGCAGGGCGAGCCGCAACAACTCGAGCATGGTTTGTCGATCGAAATTACGTCGAAGTGCTAGCACTGGTTTCTGAACAACTAATATGAAAAGAAGCCGGCAAGTCTACGCACTTGGTGTTGCGCTTGAAAGATTGGCGCTTGGAGTCTGTATATAATTCCGGATGAAACCGAATCACTGGAAAGACCTTGAAAGAATCATTTCTGCTCGATGACGTCCCACCGATGGGAATCTATGAAACGCTTTATGCGTTCAAAGACACCTACGGTGAGTTCATGGGTGCCGAGGGCACTCACCCGTGGTCCCAGGGTTTTCCACTGACGACTCGGCTGGAGAAATTCAACGGACCGGAGTTGCCGCCGGCGGTCGACGTAACCTGGGAGGATCGGTTCTATCCCAAGGCCTGGGGTCACCCGCTGCTGCTTGAAACCATTGGCGACTACTACAACACTTATGCTGCCCGAAACATTCGAGAGTGATAGTCGGCTAATGACGGAAGTGCTGGATGAGTACAGGGCCGACGTGTCCGGGACGTAGCCTGAACTCAAACAGTCTTGGCACCTGCGAGTCGGACAATGCCGGATTGCCAGCGAATCAGTTCAGCAGATCGAATATGTGACTGAACTTTACGATGAACTCGCGACCCGTCGGTGCTGCACCGGCGAAGCGTTCGTCAATTTCGTTGTAAACCAGGAACAGGCCGGAGTTGGCGTTTCGCAGCCAGGAGAAGCGGATATTGGTTCCGATGGTGTCGGCGTTGTCGTTGTATTGCACCAGCGCCTGTAGCTGCACACTCGGGGTGAACGAGTAGGACAGTCGCAATCGCGCCAGATTGGCCGTGAAATCCCCATTGGGCACGGGCAGGTCGAAATCGTTGTAGATCAACTCCAGCTCGGAACGAAACGTCTCGCCGATCCGGTACGCGACTGTTGGTTTCAGCGTGACGAGGTCACCGCCGAAGCGGCCGCCTACGGTCGAGCGGAACTCGAAACTGAGCGGCTTCGACTGGTTGGTATAGAATACGATCGGGATTTCGGCATGGTCGTAGGTGCCCGGTTGTACGGTTACACCTTCGATGATTTCGAACGCATTGATGACGCCGTCCTTGCGGAAGTTGACGCCAGTGTGCAATTCGGTGCCACTGCGGAACTCCGTATGATTGTCGATGTGTAAAACGCCGCTCTCGTGGAAGCCGTCGGGTTTCCAGTAGCCGGTGTAGGAGATGTGCGGTCGAAGCTCGAAAATGCTCCCCAGGTTGCTGGGGCGAATGTATCGAAACAGGAGCGCACTGACTTTTCGGTAATCGGACCGCGACAAGAACCCGACCTCGGGGTTGAAGTCTTCGCCGACCTCGCTGTAACTGATGGAATTCGCCCATTTGGACGAGTTGTAGTTCACGCCGACCGAGTAGGCGTTGTCGTCGCCATCGCGCCCCGGTGTGTCCGTCTTCGCCGCCCAGGCGGACAACAACAGATGTTCTCCGATACCCCAGGCACCGTCTACGGCGTAGCTGTGATTGTAGTCGTCGGACTCGGGCGTGAGGAAGGACCCATCCCCATCGCGGCCCACATACATGGCGCCTATCGACGAGCGGTTGCCGAGCTCCTGGCTCACGCGGGCGACACTGAATCGATTGCCCGGCGCGACGCCATCGACAGCTTCGGTGCTCATCAGCAACAAACCGACATTGGTTCTTTCGCCGATCTTGCCCGACAGGCGTGCACCGCCCTCAACCGGGATGGCCGAGCCGTCGTTAGCGATACCAATGCGACGACTAAAAAACAGGTCGGCTTCACCACTTGCGCCGACACCAAACAGGCCGGCATTCTCAAGAAAGAAGGGTCGCTTCTCCGGGAAAAACAGTGCGAACCGGTCGAGGTTGAGCTGCAATTCATCGGCCTCGACCTGCGCGAAGTCGGTGTTGTAAGTGAGGTCCAGGGTCAGGCTGGGCGTGATTGAGTACTTAAGGTCAACGCCGACATCGGAATCCGTATCCGTGCCGTTGATGCTGCCGCCGCGTCGTGCGCTGCCCACGACATAGGGCGTCACCTGTAGGTTTCGTTGCCCGGGCGGCTGGATGCCTTTGAGCGTGCCGGCCTCGGATACGCGGTGCAGGGTTCGATTTCTATCGAGCGGTGACCAGTAGGCAATTTCATTGTTGCGGCGAATATTGCGCTGAAAATTGATGCCCCAGTCCTGCTCGTTTCCGGAGCCGTAGCGCAGCGTATTGAACGGAATCTCAAACTCGGCACTCCAGCCGTAGTCGCCGATTCGTGACTTAACCGTCCAGGAACTGTCCCAGTTGAGGTTGAAAGTGCCGCCTGCGGCATTGTAGTCGTCGCTGCCTTCCTTGGTGACCTGTGCATCGTATTCGATACCGGCGGCGTTGGTGCCGAACATGAAACCATTCTGCCGATCGAGCAGGCCATCGATGATGACGAGAAACGCATCGGTGTTGTCGAGACTCGAATCGCGCCGACTGTCGCTGACGATAATGCCGGCCGGGTTATCGTCGTAGGCGATAACACCGATATAAAGAGCTGTATCAGAGTAGCCGATGAAGACTTCTGTTTTCTGCGACGCCGGTTGCCCGTCTTTCGGTTGTACTTGCCGGAACCCGGCTGCTGGTACTGCACCGACCCAGGCGTTGTCGCCAATCACATCTCCGTCAATGACAGGATCGATCACGAGCCGTCGAGCGGTGACTTCAGGTGTCGCAGCGAATGACGCGTGCACAATGAATGACAGAGTCAGTAAAGATAGTAATTTGAAGTTGGGCGTTCGCAACATCGACAGGAGTATAAAGACTTGGGCACAGGTATCCCAGCGAGACATACCGCGCGCCGACAACCGTTACATTGCCAACTATTAATTGATGGAAATGCGATAGCCGTTGTGCTTGCGAATATTTAGCACGCGGTTGTCATCGAATATCAGGTACTGACCTTTGATGCCGGCGAGACAACCCTCAATCTCTGCATGCTTGTCAAAGCCAACACTCTTTACCTTCTCCGGGTACTGCTCGACGGGATAGTTGATTGAGCAGATGGTGTCATCGCTGTCGACAAACTGACGCAGCTCGGCGTCAAGCGTGTCAAGCAACGATGCTTTCGTCGCGACGAGGTCGGCATCAATCACCTCGTTCTTCAACATGCGTTGCCAGTTGGTTCGATCAGTCAGGTGTTCTTTCATGGCGACTTCAACGAGTCCGGCTGTGTAGCGATTGGGAACGCGCGCGAAGACGATGGCATCGCTTGCGCCCTGGTCGATCCAGCGGGTAGGCATCTGCGAGACGCGCGTGATGCCCACCTTGATGGCAGAACTCCTCGCGAGATAGACAATCTGCTCGACGAGGCAGTGTGACTCGGCCCAGGCCATGTCCCGCGCCTCGCCTTCGTGTGCCCGGCAGAGCTCCGGGCGGATGATGCATTCGCTGGCCTCGGGAGCGTTGCGAAAACACGGGAAGCAAAATCCCTGCCCGAAAGACTTGTTCGTCGTCCGGCCACAGGCAATGCAGTTGATGGTGCCGTCAAAACTCAGCCTGATGGTTTCGCCGATCTTCGCGTTCATGTCGACCGGGGTGCCGTCGAGCACCAGCGTGTAGTGCGCGACATCCTCGAGTCGGGTCTGCATTTTTTTGAGATTGCCGGAAAGCTGAGATTTGGAGTTCATCGGGGTTGCCTGGGCTATTCGTGGATCGGGGTTACAGTGATTGTAGACCATGAGCACCGGAGACTGGCCGCTTTGAGCGCGCTTCGGCAGATGACCGCGCGGCACGAATGCCCTATAAAGACAGTATTGAAACGATGCCCGGCAAGTGTTCCTGGGGCGGAGTCGAAAAATGAAACCAGCGTTCATCGTCTTTTTGCTAACGGCCGTACCCCTGGTGGGACACACGACAGATGCTCCCGCATCCGACAAGGCTGCGCGCGTCGACAACGTGTTCGCTGAGTGGAATGCCCCGGACTCGCCAGGTTGTGCCGTGTCCGTCGGCATTGACGGCAAGACCGCATTGGCGCGTGGTTACGGCTCGGCAAACCTCGACCACGGTGTGCCGATCACCGCCGATACCGTGTTTCATGTCGCGTCGGTGTCCAAACAGTTCACCGCCGCCGCAATCCTCCTGCTGGCGAATGAGGGCAAGCTGTCACTGGACGATGACATCCATGACTACGTGCCGGAGCTGCCCGACTTCGGCGCGCCGATCACGATTCGGCACCTGGTGCATCACACGAGCGGCATTCGCGATCAATGGGGCCTGCTGGAACTCAACGGCTGGCGCTACTCGCTCGACCTGATTACCGACGACGATGTGTTCCGGGTTTTGTCGAAGCAAAAAAGCCTGAACTTCCCGCCGGGCGAACAGCACCTCTACTCGAACTCCGGCTACACGATCCTCGCCCGCATTGTTGCCCGGGTGAGCGGCCAGAGGTTTCGTGAGTACGTGCAGGAAAACCTGTTCAAACCTCTGGGCATGAGCAGCTCGTTCTTCCGTGACAATTTCCGAGAGATCGTCAAAGGCCAGGCATCCGGCTACGTGCAGAACGGCAAGGACTACGAACAAAGCGTGACGAACTTCGAAACCGTGGGTGCAACAAGCCTGCAGACCACGGCCAACGACATGTCGAAATGGGCGGACAATTTCACGAGCGGCAAAGTCGGCGGGCCGAACTTCTTTAAGCAAATGTCAGAAAAGGGTCGCCTGAATGACGACAGTGAAGTCGACTACGCCTTCGGCCTGATACCCCACGAATACCGCGGACTGAATGTCATTTCTCATTCCGGGTCGGATGCCGGTTACACGGCGCACCTGATGCTGTTCCCGGAGCAACGCATCTCCGTCGCCTGCCTGTGCAACCTGCCAACCGATACCTCGGGCCTGGCACGCGAGGTGGCGGATGTCTTTATTGAAGACCTGGTTGAGCCTGACACTGCACCGTACAGGCGGAACGAGCTGCCGGCTGAACCGGTAACCGTATCGGCAGAACTGCAGCGGTCGAGAACCGGCCTGTACGGGCAAGCCGATTCAGGAGAGTTTCTCGATATCGTAACCGGGGATGAGGGATTGACCGTCCGCAACTGGGGCATGGAATTACCGCTGCACCCGATTACGGAGGAGATGTTTCGTGTCGGGCCCTATGCAGTCTACGTGAAGTTCGTTCCCGAAGACGATGGTGCGCAGGCCGTCGAGTTAACCTGGGGCAATGACGAGCCAGCGACTTACAAAAGAATGAGTCCCAAGGGATTATCACCGGCGCAGGTTGCCCAATATGTCGGCACCTACATCAGCGACGAGATCGAGGTGCCCTACAAAATCACTCGCAGCGATGACGGCGCCCTGCAACTCGACTGGTTCCGGCACTACAATACACCGTTGCGGCAGGCAACGCGTGACGCGTTCTTTTCCAACATGGCGGGTGCCCTGAAGTTTCAGCGGAACGCTGACGGTGAGATCACCGGATTCGAGCTGACTCGGAGTCGGAGTCGGGCAATATTCTTTAAAAGGGTTGGAACGGGATAGTATCGGTGCCACCTGGCGGTGCAACTTCCGGTGGAGTTTCAGGTTGTTGCACTGCTGTTTGTTTTCGCGGCCCTGTTCCTCGGAGAAGTTCGCAGTTACTACGACAAGATCTGGTGGTGGGACATTGTGCTGCACAGCACGTCCGGGTTGCTGATGGGCATTCTCGGGTTCCTGCTGGTTTACGTACTTAACGCGAGCGAAAAAATCGCTTTTTCGATGACACCGCGGTTCGTCGCGTTCTTCGCATTCATGTTTGCCGTCGCCGTGGGCGCTCTATGGGAAATTTTCGAGTATTCCATGGACGTAATATTCGGCGCGAATATGCAAAAGGCGATGTTCAATGATCCGTCAGGTCTGACGGATACGATGTGGGACATGATCGTGAACACGATAGGCGCGGCGTGCATCAGCAGTTTGGGCTGGTGGTATATGACACGTGATCGCCGGTCTTTTATTGATATCTGGATTCATAAATTCATTGCCAAAAACCCGGGCTGGTTTAAATCCTGAGCAAGCCAGGTCCGTTTCCGGACTTTGGTGACTTCGTCCTTGATGCCGGCGGTTCGATTTTTGATTGGGCTTGCGATAGCCTCAATGCCATGAAGAGCACTCCGATATGAAGATCGCCACCAATCTCTTGTTGCAACCGCTGTGTTTGTCGTTTGCGTTTGCCCTGCTGTCGTCGCCAGCGACAGCGGCCGTAACGTTTCCGCAAGTCTACGCCGCCGCGGATGGCTCGCATGAGCGCATAACCGTCATGCCAGAGAGCCGCCACCCGCGCTCACGTGACTGGTGCGGGAATGGGCCGCGTATCAATCCGGCAAAGATGAAGATTGGTTATACCGTGCAGCACGACAAGCGTGATGCCATATTCGGCTCAAACTACGAGCAGTTCGTCGAAGACGCGATTCGACCGATCCTTGCGGCCTCGTGTGCCGACAAGGCACCGAGGATGGTGTCGCTGTATTTTTACCGTGGTGATGACTTCGAGCACTACGACATCATGCGATACCAACTCGTCGATGACGCCGGACAAAACGTTGTCGAGCTGCTGGCCAGTACACGGAACGAGAGTCATCCTCTCTTCAAGTCCGCTGCCGCGATGGAAGGTCTCGGTTCCTGCGAAGGTGAGACGTTCTGCGAATTGTTTGGCGGTATCTATCTCAATGCCATTTTTCGTGGCGACAACGAACTGGTTAGCCAACTCGACCGGCAGATTTCAGAAGAGGTGGCGAACGACCCAAGCATTGCCGACCTCAACAAGTTCACGTCGATCATCACGGGTGAGCAGCAGGGAGTACTGGCCGATCAGTCCTATCTCAAATTGCTGGCCGTTTACTACATGGGGCAATACAGCAGTGATTTCAGCAGCAGCCCCGGCGAATCCTGTTTGCGACCGGGTGCTCGCTCGATCACCCGCAAGGAAACCGTGCCGGTGATCCACTACGAAGACATGCGCGGCATTTCACAAGGCTCAACTGGCGGCTGGGAATACGGACAGGTCTACCTGGTCAACAAGGAATTTATCCCGCTGTGCGACAAGATTTGCGGTGCCGGCGGCAGCTCCGGCGTGGAATTCGCGTCCCACGGTCTTGGCTCCTACAAATTGCGCGGCGTGCTGGTTGGATTGCAGCAACTGATCAGCCGCAACAAGTGCGACAGTCCCGAGGTTCGTCAATTCGAAAACAATCTCGTCACGTTGACATTCCAGTCCCTGGCGAGAGAGGCCCAGGGCACCGAGATTTTTACCGGGCCACAAGAACAGCCGACGGTATCGGCGCGTGACCGGATCATGGCCGCACAATCAGAGTTCGAAGCGATGGAGCAACGCGATTCGGAGCGTCGTATCGCGGCGGCCCGGGTTGCGCCCGAGCAGCCGGGACAAGCATCGAAAACCTACCGTGAAGCCGGCGCTGAGTTCCTGGCAGCGAACCGCTCTAATGCTGGCGTGGTCGTTTCAGGCAGCGGCCTGCAGTACCTGGTGCTGGCGCCGGGCAACGGTCGTCGCCCGACGGCAAACGATACCGTCAAGGTTCACGAATTTGGCACGATGAGCGACGGTACTGTCGTCGATGAGAATTTCCGTTGTTGCGACAAAGCCCTCACGATCGGCATGTCGCAGATTATTCCTGGCTGGGCCGAAGGTCTGAAACAGATCGGCGAGGGCGGCAAGATCCGTCTCTTCATCCCGCCGGAACTGGCTTACGGCGATCGGGAAACCGGCGCGATCAAGGCCGGCGCGACACTGATTTACGAAATTGAGTTGCTGGAAGTACTCTGAGAAGGAAATAGGGGTCAGACCCCAATAAATCTGTTAAACAGGCCCTAGTCGACGACGAGTCAGTCGAACACTTCCTCGCCCGGCACGATGCGGACTGTGTCGGCGCTGAATCCAAGCGGCAAGCTGTCGATCAACTTGTCTTCATCGAGCACCTCCTGGGGCAGGTCGGCGTCGTAGGTCATGGGCGATGCCTGGTCCGACACCAGTCGTTGCCGCAGATCTTCAGCATCCTTGGCGACGAACACGTACTGCATATTCTTCGTGTTCAGGTTTTCACGAATGACACGATTGACATCGTCGAGCGTCAGGGCTTTGAGCGCATCACGCACGTAAGTGGAGAATTCATCTGTTTGGTAATACTGGCTGTCCATGGCATAGCCGAGTTGTCGCGACTGGCCATCCGTCAGAAGACTGACAAACTTGCTCAAGTAGGCCCGCGTGGTCTCGAAGTCTGATTCTGACATGCCTTCCTCGATCAGCTTTTCGAGCTCGTAGGTCGCCACTCGCGTCGCGAATTGCGCATCATTATTGCTGCGCACAGGGCGGATCCAGACCTGGAATATCTGTTGCTGGCGGCCAAGGTTGGTGTCCGGATGAAACTGGAACATGCCCTGGGGGAAATACTCGATGTACGCATAGTCACCGTAGTTCATGCCGCGCGTTTCACGAATGCGCTGGTACAGATATGAGTTTGTGCTGCGGTGTTCGCCAAAATACGAACGTGCCAGCCACAGCGCGACCCAATCCTTGTCGCCGCGCTTGAGGTCGATGGGGAATCCGAACGACACCGCCACGGCGGGCGTTTCCTTTTCGATGATCACGGCATGACGGCCTTTGAGCAGCGGCGCTGCAGGTGCATCAAGAACGGCTTTAACGCCGGGCTCGAGTTTCTGCAGGTCATCACTGATCGTCGTCGGGAAAGATTCCGGGTAGCCACCCGACAGCCCGACAGTAATGTTCGCGACTGTGTAGTACTCGCGATAGAAGGCCTTTACGTCATCGAGGGTTAACGCTTCGATGTCCGCAACATGGCCAAGGTTCAGCGAGCCGTACGGGTGCTCGTCGCCGTAAATCGACTCGTACAGGACTTCCTTGCCCAGTTCCTCGTCATTGTTACCGACAAGATCGGTGCGAATCGAATTCGTGAGCTGCGTCTTGATGCGCTCAAAGTCTTTTTCCGACCAGGCCGGGAACAGCAGCTGGCCGCGCACCAGTGAATACCAGAGATCGAGATTGTCTTTGTGTACCTGGCCCGACAGGCGCGTCATTTCTTTATCGACCTGCGCGTTGAAGCCTGCCGCGATCGGATACATGGCCGTATTGATTTCCTGTATCGACTTCGCCTCCGAACCGCCGTCGGTCAGCATGGCTGCCGTCAATGTGGCCAGGCCCTTTTTGCCAGCCGGGTCGAAGCCCGCACCGACATGCACGAGAAACGCGACATCGACCAGCGGTGATGTTGCCGATGGCTGGGTGATGAATGATACCGGCGTGGCCTCGGACGGTTTCTCGACCGAGAGCACAGCCTTTTCGGCTACGA
>JAUHYO010000306.1 GCA_030426325.1 Gammaproteobacteria bacterium
GAGATCAGGAGTTTGACAGCGCCAAGACGCTGGCCGCATTCGCCCTGGGACTGATGCTTTTTGTGGTCACCCTTTTCCTCAATATTATCGGCCTGCACGTGGTTCGAAAATACCGCGAACAATACGACTAGGCGATGCAACAATGACCGAGAAAGTGACAACGCTGCAAAAAGTCGAAGCCGGATTGGCACGACGACATCGCAAAGAACTTATATTTAAGACGACCGGTATGATCGCAACCGGCATTGGCGTGCTGTTTCTCGCGGTGTTTTTTTACACGCTCCTGATCAAGGGTTCGTCTGCTTTTCAACAGAGTTACCTGTTGCTGGATATCGAGTTTTCCGCGGATGTCATCGCGCCGGGCGGGCAACTGGATCTTGAGTACGCGGACTATGACGGCATTGTGCGTGCTGCGCTTCGTAAGGAACTGCCCGAGGTGACTGATCGCAGCGAACGGCGTCAGCTGTACCGCCTGGTCAGTGTGGGCGCGGCCTACCAGGTGCAGGATGCGATCGCAGCACAACCGGAATTGCTTGGCGAAACCAGGGCGATCTGGGTACCGGCCTCTGCGAATGTCGACATGCTGGTAAAAGGAAATATCGATGCCGCGATAGATGAGGAACTTCGTACGCTCTCGGATCAGCAGATTGGCTGGATCGAGCGCCTTGATGAAGCAGGCCGGCTGGATTTGAAATTCAACGCCGCTCTCTTCAGTCATGGTGATTCGCGTGAGCCGGAACTGGCGGGAATCAAGGGCGCAATGATGGGCTCGTTCTTCATGCTCATTGTCACGATCGCCCTGTCATTTCCCATCGGTGTTGCCGCCGCGATCTATCTCGAGGAGTTTGCGCCGCGAAACCGTTGGTCAGACCTGGTCGAAGTCAATATCAATAATCTCGCGGCTGTGCCTTCAATTGTATTTGGGCTGCTGGGACTGGCCGTTTTTATTAACTGGATGGGACTGCCACGATCGGCACCCCTGGTCGGCGGATTGGTGCTGACCTTGCTGACCTTGCCCGTCATCATTATTGCCTCGCGAGCATCGATAAAGGCGGTACCTCCGTCGATTCGGGAGGCGGCACTTGGCCTCGGTGCATCGAGAATGCAGGTCGTGTTTCATCACGTGCTGCCACTGGCAATGCCCGGCATGCTGACCGGCGCCATTATCGGAATGAGTCGCGCGCTCGGCGAATCCGCGCCACTGCTGATGATAGGCATGATTGCTTTCATCGTTGATGTCCCCGGTTCATTTGCCGACCCCTCTACGGCATTGCCGGTGCAGATTTATCTCTGGGCCGATAGTCCGGAGCGCGCATTCGCCGAGCGCACGTCAGCGGCGATTATTGTTTTGCTCGCATTCCTGTTACTAATGAATCTGACCGCGGTTATTATTCGCAGGCGTATGGAAAGAAAATGGTAGCAACTCTCAAAAACTACAGGCAACGTGATACCGAAATGGCAGCCAATACCGAAAACACAGCAGAAAAACGACGAAAAGCGGCCGTGCCCGATTATCACGAACAGGAAATCGAACTGGGCCGTGAGACGGTTGGGCATGTGCGTTGCGAGGAACCGTTCATGGTCGCCGAGAACGTCAATGTTCACTACGGCGACAATCATGCCATTCGCGACGTTACGCTGGAGATTGGCAAGAAAGAGGTTGTCGCGCTGATCGGTCCGTCGGGCTGCGGCAAGTCGACTTTCCTGCGGTGCCTCAACCGCATGAATGACAGCATCGAAAGCGCTCGCGTAACCGGCAGTATTACGCTCGACGGTGCTGACATCTACAGTAAGGAACAGGATCCGGTTGCCCTGCGAGCGCGCGTTGGCATGGTTTTTCAAAAGCCCAACCCGTTCCCCAAAAGCATCTATGACAATGTCGCGTATGGCCCGCGTATACACGGTCTCGCCAGCGACAGGGCCGAACTCGATACGATTGTGCATTCCAGCCTGGAGCGCGCCGGCTTATTGAAAGAGGTCAAGGATCGCCTGGATGAGCCGGGTACCAGCTTGTCAGGCGGACAGCAGCAACGACTCTGTATTGCACGAACAATCGCCGTCAACCCGGAAGTTATTTTGATGGACGAGCCATGCTCAGCCCTGGACCCGATAGCGACAGCGCGCATTGAGGACCTGATGGATGAGTTATGCGAGGACTATGCGATCGTTATCGTGACGCATTCAATGCAGCAGGCCGCGCGCGTGTCGCGACGCGTTGCGTATTTCCATCTCGGGTACCTGGTGGAAGTTGACGATACCGACAAGGTGTTTACCAACCCGCAGCACAAACTCACCGAAGATTATATTACCGGCCGAATTGGATAACTCGCCCCGGATCTAGGCGTTTCGTTTCAGGAATTCGCCAAAGCGGGCTTCGGAAAATCCGACGGCAAAGAATTCGTCGGCCTCGAGCACTGGACGTTTGATCAGCGTCGGATTCTCGATCATCAGTGCAAACGCTTTGCTTTCGCTCATATCGCTGCGATCGACTTCCGGAATCTTTCGCCAGGTCAGGCTCTGTTTATTCAATAACTTGGTCCAGTCGATGCGTGCCGACCAGCGTTCCAGCATCTGGATGTCGAGACCGTCATCCCGTACGTCGTGGAAGCGAAAGTCAATGTCGTGCTGGGCGAAGTAGGTACGCGCTTTGCGGCAGGTATCGCAGCTCTTGATTCCGTATACCGTCAACATGATTACTCGTCCAGGTTTCTCAATAGTTCGTTCAGGCCAGTCTTCGATCGTGTCCTGGCATCCACACGCTTTACTATAACAGCACAATACAGTGAATATTTGCCGTCAGCGGAGGGCAAATTGCCCGACACGACAACAGAGCCGGCCGGTATCCGGCCGTAGCTGATCTCGCCGGTTTCGCGATCGTATATGCGCGTGCTCATGCCAAGATAAACACCCATCGATATCACCGATCCTTTCTCGACGATGACGCCTTCGACGACTTCGGAACGGGCGCCGATGAAACAGTCATCTTCGATGATTGTCGGACCGGCCTGTACCGGTTCCAGAACGCCACCGATGCCGACACCGCCGGACAGGTGCACGTTCTTACCGATTTGTGCACAACTGCCGACCGTGGCCCAGGTATCGACCATCGTGCCGCTGTCGACGTAGGCGCCTATGTTGGTGTAGCTCGGCATCAAAACGACATCAGGCGCAATGTAGGCGCCGCGCCGAACAATCGCGTCAGGCACGACGCGGACGCCGTCGGCCTTGAACTGTTCTGACGTGTAGTCGGCGTACTTCAATCCGACCTTGTCGTAGAAGCGACTGTGGCCACCGTCAATGACCTTGTTGTCGCTGAGCGCGAAGCTCAGCAATACCGCCTTCTTCAGCCACTGGTTGACCTGCCAGCCTGTCGCCTGTTTCTCGGCGACGCGGACAGCGCCGGAGTCGAGCAATCCAATGGCCGCGTCCACGGCGGCACGAAGGTTGGCGCGGTCCTCAAACCCCTGGGCACGATTTTCGAATGCGTGCTCAATAATGGCTTCAAGATCTTTGGGGCTGAATTTTTTGGTCATTGCTTTCTGTTCTCGTCAAGTTCTTCGCGCAAAACCTGCGCCAGTTTCGTTTTTTTCTCATCCGACATCGGTTGGCCGGAAAGATCGCTAACGTAAAATACGTCTTCCGCACGTTCACCGATAGTCATGATTTTTGCCGAGGCGATGACGACGCTGGAGGAATATAGGCAGTTCACCCAGGCCGTCCGCGTCCCCGTGCTCGCCTTGGGCACGATGTCGGGTCCGCTCGCAGTGGCCCTCCTTGCGCTGGCCGGGCGCCACCGACGACGGGTCGTGGCCGTCGGTGGAGTGTCCTACGTCGCCTTGGTCAGCGGCGTCCTCGTGCACCTGC
>JAUHYO010000307.1 GCA_030426325.1 Gammaproteobacteria bacterium
GTATCTTCTCTGCCAGCTGGCTTCAATGGGGTCTTTCCAGGGCGGCGTTCGCCATGATTGCAGTCGGCCTGGTCAAGCTGATATTCGTCCGCCGAAGAATGGAGCATGAAATTATCAGTCGAAACGCGCTGGTTGAAGACTTGCGCAGCAGCCGAAACGTGTCTGATCGGCGGTTTCGTTACTTGTTCGATTCCACTACGGATTCGGTTTATCGCTACCGGTTCAGCACGCCGCTTTCGATCTATGAATCGGTCGACGCGCATATTGATGCGGTACTCGATGCAAAATTGCACCGCGCCAATGACGTGTTCGTCCGCGAACTCGAGGCCGAAGATTTTGAGGACGTTGTCGGGCAGCGATTCGGTGAGCTTGACGGCGCCAAGGATATCGCGGCGCACTCGGCGATGATGACCGCGTTTGTCGAGAACGGCTATCGTATCGAAGACTACGAATTCAACTACAGGACTCCAGCGGGTGATGAGCGCGCATTGCGGGTCAACCTGATCGGCGTGGTACGCAAGGGCTGCCTCGAACGAATCTGGGGTGTTGAGAGCAACGTGCTGGAAATTCGGCTGGCGAAAGCCGAGCTTCGACATCGGCAGGAATTCCAAAAGCTGGTTGCCGATGTCTCAACGCACCTCGTGACGACGCCGGATGATAAGGCGAGTGACGCGATACGCGATTGCATCGGGCGAATCGCGACGTTTTTCGAAGTGGACCGTGCAATGATGTTTTGGGTTGACGATCGCGCCGGCGAAAGAGTATCCGTGGTCAGCGTCTGGAGTCGTCCGGGAATTAATCCTTTTGGCGGAACCTTGTCGATCGACAAGTATCCACTGTTCTGGAAAAAGATTGCGAAGCATCGTGAGGTCGTGCGAATTGACAGCGTTGTGAGCCTGCCCGACAGCATGGCTGTGGACAGGCAGAATATGCTCGATAATGACCTGAAGTCACTGCTGGTGCTGCCACTGATTGTCGAAGATGAAATTGTTGGCGGCATGACACTGGGCCGCGTGGTTGAGGAAAAAGCCTGGGCCGATCAACTGGTATCGGACGTCAGCGTATTCCTGGACGTGCTTGCCAATTCAATGCTGCGCTTCAAATCCAAGCGCGCCCTGGCCGACGCGCTGGACGGGTTGCGCCATGCAACCAACCGCCTGGAAGCGGAGAATGTCTATCTTCGCGAAGAGGTGGAACGCCGGCAGGGTTTCGATGAAATAGTCGGCGAAGACAGCGCGGTATTGCGCTGTCTGCACCAGGTCGAGCAGGTGGCCAATACCCGAATTCCGGTGCTTATTCTGGGCGAAACAGGGACGGGTAAGGAGCTGATCGCACGGGCCATTCATGAGCATAGCGACCGACGTAATCGTCCCCTGGTGAAGGTCAATTGCGCAGCCCTGCCTGCCAATTTAATTGAAAGCGAACTGTTCGGGCACGAGAAAGGCGCGTTCACCAGCGCAGACGGTAAGAAGCGTGGCCGCTTCGACCTCGCTGACGGCACGACATTGTTTCTCGACGAGATCGGGGAGATTCCGATAGAGCTGCAGGCAAAATTGCTCCGCGTTTTGCAGGAAGGCGAGTTCGAAAGACTGGGCGGCACGAAAACAATCAAGGTCGATGTGCGGCTCGTCGTCGCAACGAATCGCGATCTTGGCGCGGCTGTACAGAACGGCGAATTCAGGTCGGACCTGTTCTATCGTATCAATACGTTTCCGATCGAGTTGCCCCCGCTTCGTGATCGCGGCGACGATATCGATTTGCTGGCCCGCCACTTTGTCAATTTACACGCAAAACGCCTGGGTCGCGATGTCCAGGAGATTTCATCGGAGATGATGCGCCAGCTGCGTACGTATTCATGGCCTGGAAATATTCGCGAACTGGACGGAATTATTCAGCGGGCACTGATTTCGAATTCGGGACCTGTAGTCAATCTTGTTGAACCCCTGGTTTCAAAAATCGGCGACGATGGAACACCCCGCATTATTTCGTCGACGATCGCCGACCTCAAGCTGGTGGAGCGTGACCACATTATTGCGGTTCTGGACCAGGCCCGGTGGAAAATCTCCGGCGACAAGGGTGCAGCTTCGCAACTGGGCATACCGCCAAGTACATTGCGTTCAAAAATGAAAAAGCTCGGTATAGTCAGGCCGAACTGATTTTCCTGGGCAACCGGCTCTTGCCGCGCGCCAATAATCTGACATATTGCGGGCAGCTCCAGGGGCCTTCAACAGGCTGCAGCCAGCGCCACTCAAAGCTCGGCGAGTGTGAGGCGATTCACGATCAAAGTGTGAGTCCCATCACAATTTAACCAATAATCGCCTCCAAACAATGCTTCGGTCTCCGGAATAAACGACAGTTTGGTCGTTGCTCGCAATGATGGCGGGCAAGCGCCAGGCAACGCGTTGATTGTTGCCGTAAAAGGAATGAACCTTGAAATTGGCAGACCTGGAGTTGTCGCCAGCATTCGTCTGGATGCGGCGAGTCTCGATACTGTGCGTATGCATTCTGCTCGGCAACCAGGCTCATGCGGCCGGTACCGCGGTTGGCACAGTGATCGAAAATACCGCGAACATCACCTACGACCTGGCCGGCACGCCGCTGGCGATACAGTCCAATACGACCAGTATTGTCGTTGCTGAACGCATAAACGTTACGACCACTTTGCAGAGCCCGCAGACGCTGGTTGCCCCCAATGACCTGAATCGCGCATTGCTGTTTACCGTGACGAATACCGGCAACGGCGACGAGGCCTTTCTGCTGGCGATCGACAGTGCAGTCGGTGGTGATGATTTCGACCCAAATCCGGCCGTTCCGGCAATTTATTTCGACAGCAACTCGAACGGCGTTTTCGACGGTGCTGACCAGGCCTATGTGCCGGGAAGCAATGAGCCACTGCTGGCGCCGGACGCGTCCGTCAATGTGTTCATCGTCAATGACATTCCGGGCACTGTCAGCAACGGCCAGACAGGCCGCAGCCAACTAACGGCGACATCGGTGACTGGCAGCGGGCCGGCCGGGACGGTTTATGCGGGTCAGGGCGACGGCGGTGTTGACGCTGTGATTGGTACGACAACCGGCTCTGCTGCGGCGACCGGCGAGTATCTCGTATCCGATGTTTTGATCAGTGTCGTCAAGGCCCAGTTGGTGAATGACCCCAATGGCGGTAACCAGCCAATTCCGGGTGCGACGATTAGCTACACGATCACCGTAGAAGTCACCAGTGCAGGCGTCGCCACGGCGAGTGCGCTCCGAGACGCCATTCCGGCATTTACAACATTTGTACCCGGCAGCATCACTTTAAACGGGGTCGCGATCAGCGATGCAATCGACGGAGATGATGGCGAGTTGGACTCGAGTGGTGCAGCGACGGTTGTCGTGCGACTCGGCGACCTGACACAGGTGGACGGCGTTCAAACCGTCGTTTTCCAGGTAACTATTGACGAATGACATTGAATATCAAGAGCGAATATCTACTGGAGGGAAGAGCGAAATGAAAATTATTAGTGGACTGATTCTGGCAATCGCGAGCTTTGCCGTCGCAGCGCAAGCACATCTTGATGTGCAGACCGTCGTGCAAAAGCAGGAAGTGTTCATCAATGACATTGGCGAGTCTGAAACACGAATGGTAACGGCAGACGTTGTTGTCCCTGGCGAGACCGTGTTTTACACGATCACATTTACCAATGTCAGCGACGAAGCGGCGGACAACGTTGTTATCACCAACCCGATCGCTGAGGACCTGGTGTATGTCGACGGATCGGGTTTCGGACCCGGTGCCGATATGCAGTTTTCGGTTGACGGTGGCGAGACATTTGCTGCTGCCGAACAGCTGACCGTTACCGTGTATGGCGAAACGCG
>JAUHYO010000308.1 GCA_030426325.1 Gammaproteobacteria bacterium
CTGCGGCGACCACCGCATAGACGCCGTTATTCCATATCAGTTGCCAGAGCCCGGGAAAGGCCGAGTCCAGAACAAACCAGACTTTGCCGGAAGGAATATAGCCGGCAACGACGTCAAGCAGAAAGCGAGCATGGTCTTCGTCACCGAGCGAGCGATTCAGGAAATACTCGTCGTCGGCAATCAATGTAACGTAGCCGCTCCCCCAGCGTCGACGGACCGCGATAAAGCCATCCTCGTCGTACAGTGTTGCCGAATAGTCGTTCTCTTCCGAGACTTCAACCCGCAGCGAACTGGTGCTGAGATCAAAAAAATAATCGTATTCATTATCTGCCGCGGCGTCGTCATCGGATGCGGTTTCTTCGTCGTCTGCCGGGGTCTCCTCAATCTCGGCAAACTTTGCACCGAAGGTTCCGATGAATTCACTGGTAACGTGCGTTTCCTGTTTCGGTGGCAGCAGTACCAGGTGTCCGCCATTCACAACCCAGTCCAGCAGCAGGGACTGCTCATCCGTGACGGCGATGGATTCCGATACGCGGCTAACGATCGTGTCCTGGTAAACGGGCAACCAGTCCGACGGTGTGAGTGACGCACGGGAGTCTGCCTCAATTCCGGCGTTCTTCAGTAATAACTCGGCGGCAAGAAAATCGTTGTAGCGTGCTTCCCCGCTGTAGCCAACGAACTTGCGGTCGACAACCTTGTGGTGGGTTTGCAGAAACCACGCAGCGAACAGCGTGACTCCCAGTGCAACCAGCAGTGTCACTGTGCTCTGTCTCATTGCGGTCCGCCAAAGTGCTGCGGCCATTCGGAACACATCGACATCACCGTGGACTCGTCCGGGTTTCTTAATCCGTAGGCGCAGAGGATCCAGGCCCTGACGATTCGCGCGAAATAGTCCGACTGCCCGGAACTGGCCTGATCAGCAACGGCAGTAAGGCACAGGCCTTCTGTCGCACTTTCCGGAACGCGAACGCCGTACCGGGCAACGGCGGCAAATACACTGCCGCGATAGAGCAGGCTCAATGCATTACGTTTCCGGCCACCGCGCCACAAGCGGACGACCTCCCCGGGGATATCAGCCGGCAATGATTCCGCGGTGACTTCGCCACCTGATAGCACGATTCGCTGGATTTTCTGTCGCTTCGGTAAACCAAAGCCAATATACGGAAGCCAGCGATCCCGGGTCGCAAACAAAAGCCACAGAACCGCGGCAAGCAGGATCCACAGTCCGAACTCGATGATGTAGGAAAAGAACTTGCCAATTCCGAGGAGCGCTTTCAGGAATGGGTTGGATGAGGACTGGTCTGTGCTGATCTCGTTGTTGTCATTGGCATTGATCCGCCTCCAGACCTCTGTCTCCTGGTGGCGTTTCAGCGCCTCATCCGACAGCGCAGCATCTACTGCAGTGCGGGCCTCTTCATCATTCCAGTATCCGACGAATCCCTTGTCTTCCCTGGGTGGCACGGGTGCCTCGGTGTTCTCCTGTGCGACTGCGCTGTACGGCAGCATTAGAAGCGGCAGCAGCAGAAATGCTAGCGCGATTCCGGTCACTGCAGCTGCCGAGCGGCGTTGTACCAGGCGTCGGAACGCAACTTCAATGTCCCACGCTTCAAGCTGAGTTCGACAATTGATGTACAAACCGAAACCGGCACCGACGAACCACGGATGCAGTGCCGACTGCGCGACATAAAAAATACACAGGCTCATAAGCATCGCCCATCGATCACTACTCTGGAGCGGGATGTTCAGCCAATCGAGGCCCAGTGAATCCTGAAGCGTGGTTGGAATGAGCGCGTAGATGATCAGGAATACGCCAAAATATAGTGCGAGTACCAGGTGGTGATAGGCGAGGGTAACGCCCATTCCGTAATTGGAAATTCGGATATTCAGCACTTTGGCCCGGGTCCGTCGGGCAGCGCCATGCAGACCCTCGAGCTGGGTTACCGGCATTGCTGTAGAACGCGCCATATGAAACCGGTACGGCGGCAGCAGAAAAATGAGGTTCTGCAATAGCAGTGTCGGTGTCGCTCGCAATGCGGACCGGACGTCCGCATTCTCGCCGAACAAGCGGCGTGAAATGATGCGAAGAATCGGGCCATCGGCAATTGGCTCAAACCACCAGTAGAGAATCAATGCCAGCGTGGCATAGGGTGTATAAATCACGATTGCGATACACAAAATCAACAGCGGCAACGTAATCGCAAACCAGATCCGATAAATGGCAGCCGCGTCACGACGCACCATTCGGGCGCCGAAATCGACAGCCTCCCATTCGCTGCGTGGCCGCATTTCAACCGTGACGTTATTCAGGTTCATTGCGACCCAGCAGCGCAAAGTAAAAACCCAGCGCGACCCACAAGAACAGACCAACGGCATATTTCACGGTCAATGGCGGCCAGGTTGTCGACGACCAGAATGCTTCGATAAATGCGGCGACAAGCAGCATCAACGCACCACCGTAAACCAGTGGCATGCCGGCCGCTGCCTGATCCCGAATGGCGTGCCAGCGTTTTTTACGGCCGGGCGCGATGCCGCCATAACCGATCATCAGACCAACGCCGCCGAATATTACAATGGCGGTCAACTCAAAGGCACTGTGGCCTGCCACGAACGGCCAGAAGGTTTCGGTAAACCCGATACTCGTCAGGTGCATCGCAACCGCTCCGAGGACAAGACCGTTGAATATCAGGTAAAACAGGCTGCCGAGGCCGAACACCAGCCCGCCCGCAAAGGTCTGAAAGCCGATACTGATGTTGTTGTAAATATAAAAACCGAACATGTAAACGTCAGTATCCGATTCGCGCTCGCGACCAAGGACGGAATTCGCCGGGTCATACATCGACTCCATTTGCGCTACCTGGGTCGGGTCGATCATTGAGAAGACCAGCTCAGGCTGCAACGCGATCGCGATTGCCATCGCAGCAGCCGGCAAATAGAAAACCGCCGCCGAAACCAGCATAAAGCGCCACTGCCTGCGGAAAGTTGACGGCAGGCCTGATATCAGGAACTGACCCAATTCGCCGGCCAACGAGGCCCGGCTTTGGTACAGGTTTCGATGGCCATCCAGTGCGAGCTGATTGAGCCGCTGTTGTAAAGCCGCGCTGTATTGCCGTGCCCTGGCCAGTGCCAGGTGATGGCAAACCTGGCGATACAAGGCTGGAAATTGCGGGGCGATTTCCATGCGCAGTTCGCGATCAACCCTGAGCCGTCGGCGATCCTGAGACAGGATCGATATCCAGTGTTCAAACTTTTCCCAAACGGGCTGGTACTTTCTCTCGAATGCGTCCTGCTTCACGTGCTTCTACCGCTGCCGGCCAGCCAGCTCGCGTGTCCGCGCAATCGTTCGGCATCAACTTCAGCGAGAACCGGCTTGAGGATTCCGGCGAGTTCCTCGCTTCGCTCGCTATTCAGCGTCGATGCCCGCTCACCAAAACTTACGATTGCATGTTGTTCTGCCAGGGACAGAGGCAGCATCAGCGGTATGGGCTGTGCATCATTCGGCTTTGCCACGCTACGCCTGGCGGGGTCATGAATTACAAAGGTTCCGGCAGCCAGGTCACCGAGCCGCTGGAAGTTCTTGCTAAGCAGGACGCTCGTGCAACCAAACGCATAACAGCCGGGCAGAACATCCACAAACCGAATCAGATTGCGAATCAACGAACTCGACCAGTCGACGGGTGTGCCGTTGGTGTTCATGACGCGCAAACCCAGTGCGCGCTTGCCGGGTGTTGCGCCATTGTTGAACACTTCGAACAGTACGTTGTAGAACCAGAGCGCAATGAACAGGCCTACCATCATGAAACCGCCACCGACTTCGCCAAGGAGGCTGAGTGCGATCATTACGACAAATATT